>JAZGGE010000071.1:0-22030 GCA_036480195.1 Methylococcales bacterium | reverse complement strand
ATTCATTGCAACAAACTGATATTTAATGGAAAATAATTTGGATATTTTTGGCAATAATATCTATTTTGATTGGCATTCACCAACAATCAATAACTTACGATTAATTCGGTATTTATGATGCCATTTTGGACGCCTGTAACTCACTGTAATCTATGTGGTTTAGAGGTCTGAACGGTTACAACGTAGAAGTACAGGAAGAGTCATCTCTTTCAAGCATCTACAACGACACTCTTCGCGATATGATGCGCGCTGAAAATGGGTATTCTTGGGCGCGAGAGGTATAGTGTGGTGTTGATCCATTTATCAGCACTGCACCAACCGAATATCGATGGGACCGGCTGATTTCTCGTGTTGAAATCTAGTCGGTATAATATGGTATATTTTCTTAAATCCATTTAAGTAATCTTCTTTATCTTCTTATTCAGACTCATAGGCTGAATACTTCTCAACTTCCTCTACCTCGTCAATACAACATTGACAGAATACTCACCACGTATTTTATACCTTTCACGTTCAAGGCCATCCAAATTAGCCAAGCTAAATCGGTGGACTTACTCCAATGCTTACTCCTAACCAAGAGACTGCTTACATTTTTTAGAATCTTGACGTATCATGTGCAAAATATAGCAATTTTTATCAAAAACAAAAGAAAAGCATTGGTCATTGGTCACCCCGCACAAACCACCTGCCTATATTTTGATCGTTGGCTGTAAAAAATACAGTGAAGTCACACTGAAAATAGTGTTGATTAATGAGTAATACAAGATAAAACCCAGATGAAAATCAATTATTTTTACTTTCAAACTAAACTACCGACCAAGGATCTCCTCCTGCCACTAATTATATCTCTGGGATTGAATTGGCTTTCAATCTCATTGGCTCAAGCTGACAACAGTTTTGTCAGAAAAGCCGAGACTATTGAAAACGACGAATTAAATACGATAGGAATATCTAACCCGGTTGGATTGGTATTTTCTCTCAAAGGGGAAAACCTTTTGATCCTAGAAGAGTCAGAAGGAAGCACCGAGGAAACTGAAATCGTTGCGGTATCGCTAGTGGAAGGAGACTCTTCGTCGTCCGTCACAATTCCGACCGACATTCCTGAACCCATTAACACTGTATTTGACAGCAAAACAAATCGTTTTCTGGCGATTAATCCGGAGACTGATGCAGTAATTGAGGTCGATGCCAATAATAATGGGGAATTGAAAGAGCAACCGACTGCAACTACAGAAACGGTAGCTCCAGGCGCGTTATCGCTAGATGATCCTCAGGGAATGACGGCTGATCCAGATACCGGCTCCGTATATATATTGGACTCCGGAGAGATCGTTCGCGTGGTTCCTAAACTGGACAGCGAAGGTTTTAAAGGAGCAAATGTAACCAAGGTGAACTTGCCTCCACAAGCTGGCAGACCGGAACAACTCCGTGGAATTGCCTTCAACCCCAATGATGGACTTGTCTACGTTTTTAATTCTGCACAGCAAAAGCTGCACGGAGTTACCAAAAACGGAGAACTGATATCGAGCCGTGATTTATCAAAATTCGGTCTTTCGTCTACACAATCGATACTTTTTGCGCCGAGTGGGGATACGACTGACGACCCCAGTCAAATGAGTCTTTATATCGTAGACCAAGGTCTAACCGGTGCCGCAGGCGCGGTAGGTGCGGCTGGTATAACTGCAAACAACTCGGAGTCTCAAACGTCGTTAGGTTCTGTAGAGACCGAAGATACGACACCCAACAGTCGGGTTATCGAGCTTTCATTTGTCGAACCTCCTGCGCTCCAAGCCGCAGCCGCCACGGGGACACTAGTTCAGGTCATGAACCTCTCACAGTTAAACAATCCCCATTTATCACCGGCTCGACTGGGAATTCCAGATCCATCGGGCGTCACTTATATTCCAGTAAGCGATTCGATGCTGATCGTCGACGGTGAAGTCGAAGAAACAACTGGAGCACCTTCCAGTAGCTATAACGTCTTCGAAGTAAATTACGGTTTTAATGTGCCTGATATTGATAGGCTTCTTGATGTTTTCACTGTCGTGTTATTCCCCTTCTCCGATGCCCGGTTTGGACCAGCCTTCTCGAACGAGCCGACCGGGATTTCAGCAATCAACCCAGATAATGGTCATATATTTATTTCAGATGATGACCCTGTTCTCTCCAATAATCAACAAAGTATTTTTGAAGTTGCTCCAGGCCCAGATGGTACTTTTGCTACACCCGATGATGTGGTTTCCACAATTCGGCTCACAGATCTTACACCTGGAGGTATTAAAGACCCTGAAGGTATCGCTTATGGTGAAGTTTCTTCCGGCAAAAAACGCGTATTTATCGCCGGTGGTAGCGACCATGAAGTCTATTGGGTAGATCTCGGTGCAAATGGAATCCTCGACCTCAATGATCCTGTTTCCCAGTTTGACACCTGGGATGTTGGACTGACTGATCCTGAAGGTATCGAATTCGATCCGGATACAGGCACTTTGTATGTAATTGGAGAGCCTATCAACCAAGTATTCGAATTCAAAGTGGACGGGACTTTCGTAAAGACGTTCGATATTTCGGCAGCACTTCCAGGTAAACCAGGAGTGCCATCAGGTCAGGGGCTTAACCAACCTGCGGGCCTAACCCTTGCTCCCGGCACTGATGGCAGCCACAAGAATCTCTACATTGTTGATCGGGGATTGGACAATGATCAATTTCCCACGGAGAATGATGGCCAATTATTCGAAATAAGTATTGGGGATAGCCAGGACGGAACGGAAACAGTGAATATTTCGAGTCGAGTGGCAAGCCGTTCTGATGATGCCGAAGAGAGGGACGCATCTGGTTTTGTAACTACCACGAATGGCGATCTCGACTTGACTGCAAGTCTTGGTGACACGCAAACGACTGGCATTCGATTTCTACTGGATGTCCCATCGAGCGTAACCATCGTAAATGCCTATATCCAGTTCACTGCGGATGAAGTTCGCTCCACAGCGACTTCGCTGAAAATTAAAGGCCAGAAAATTGGTAATGCACCAACCTTCACGACTGCTAACAGGAATATTTCAGGTCGAACAACCACCCGGAATTCAATAACCTGGAGTTCGATCCCTTCATGGAACAACGTGGGTGATGCGGGATCCGCCCAGCGGACGCCTGATCTGAGTTCAATTATCCAGGAAATCATAAACGGGTCGAGCTGGTCGAGTGGCAATGGTGTCGCAATAATCATTACAGGTACCGGCAAGCGACCCGCGGAGACCTATGACGCCGACCCAGAAAAAGCAGCGGTGCTCCATGTAGAATACCGACCATAGTCTCAGAACTCCTGATCTCACGGAATTTGTTTTGATACCTTCGTAGAGGAGGGGCTTTTGCCGCGATCTCGGCCAAGATCGCGGCTAAAGCCCCTGCTACGGAGAGAAGTCGTTATTTTAGGCTCAAAACAAAATCCCATGAATTTCTATAACCTTTTGATTCACCGTGATGAGATCAGGTAGCCTGAGTATAGTAATTAAGAGAAGCCACTCAGAGTCCGTATGGCATTGATCCATTAATCGGTGCCGCACACGACCATTAATGGGGAGAGTTAGCTTTTCGAAGTTCTGGAAATACAGCTTATAGGCATCAGATAACTACCCCACCCCCACGTCCCAGAGATCGCAACCCAGTCTAAGATTTAAATTAATCCCAACGGTCGTCTTGCACCTGAATCATTTCGTTTTCCACGCGCAAAGGAAAACAATACAGATCTTCGTAAGCAGGTGGTGATTTCACCACACCTGTTTTGATGCAAAATCGAGCGCCGTGGCGAGGACAGATGATTTGCTCACCTTCGACCTGACCGCTGGCGATTTCTGCACCATCATGGGTACAAACATCTTCGATGGCGAAGAAGTCTCCATTGAGGTTGAAAACTGCTACCTCAACACCGTCTACATCAACTACGAGATGTTCACCGGCTGCAAAAGCATCGACTTTAATGACATTTATCCAATCTGACATAGGGACAAGGAAGAGTCTATATTTTCTGTCTAAGATTGAAGGGCTATTCAGTTGTCACTGAATTTCCTTGGTTCTTTAAAGCTGCATCCAGAGTATGCCAGGGAAGCGTCGCGCATTTGACTCTAGATGGATATTCCTTGACTCCAGCTAATACAGCTAATTTCCCCAATCCTTCTAGATTGGCTTCATCATCATTTCCTGTCGTTATCTTGTGGAATGCCTCGAATAACGCTTCAGCCTGTTCCAGTGTTTGCCCTTTGATAATATCAGTCATCAAAGAAACCGATGCTGTTGAAATGGCACAACCGGAACCCTGAAAACTGGCATCTTGAATAACGCCATTCTCAATTTTCAAATACAGGGTTAACCGATCACCACAAAGCGGATTAAATCCTTCCATTTTACGGTCTGCATTCTTCATGACGTGGAAATTGCGCGGATTCCGATTATGGTCAAATATGACTTCCTGGTAAAGATCACGGAGATTATCCATCATTAGCCGAATACCTCAATAACTTCTTGAACTCCATCAATCAGGCTATTGACTTCTTCGCGGGTATTGTACATCCCGAATGAAGCCCGGGTTGTTGCCGGGACACCGAAGAAATCCATAACGGGCATAGCACAGTGATGCCCCGCCCTCACTGCAATACCCATATGATCCAGAAATGTTCCGATATCGTGGGGATGGATCTTTTCAAGTACGAAGGAAAGAATCGCGCCTTTCTGTTTTGCAGTACCGATCAATGTTAATCCATTTACTTTTTTTGCTTGCTCAGTGGCATATTGCAGCAACTGGTTTTCGTGATCAGCAATATTCTGTATCCCGATTTCTTCCAGATAATCGATACCAGCACCTAATGCGATAGCGCCCGCTATATTAGGTGTACCCGCTTCAAATTTAAAGGGTATTTCATTATATTCGGTTTTTTCGAACGACACCTGTCGGATCATATCGCCGCCACCTTGATAAGGTGGCATAGCATCCAAAAGTTCAGCTTTGGCATAGAGTACACCGATGCCGGAAGGACCGTAAAGTTTATGCCCCGAAAAAGCGTAAAAATCGCAATCCAGCGCCGCCACATCCACTTTCATATGGGGAATAGCTTGAGCACCGTCCAGCATTACCGGAATATCCCGAGAATGGGCCAACTCGATAATTTTCTCTACCGGATTGATTGTACCCAATGCATTGGACATATGGGCAACGGAAACCAGCTTGGTACGATGACTCAGTAACTTTTCAAAGCCTTCCAGTATCAATTCACCGTCCCGATTGATAGGCGCTACTTTCAGGGTTGCGCCTGTTTGTTCACAAAGCATTTGCCAGGGAACAATGTTGGAATGATGCTCCATGGTGGTGATGAGAATTTCGTCGCCCTCTTTGATATTGGCTCTACCAAATGTTTGAGCAACGAGATTAATAGCTTCGGTTGTTCCCCTCAAGAATACGATTTCCTTTTCACTGGCGGCATTGATGAATGCCCGTACTTTTTCACGAGCATCCTCATATGCAGCAGTTGAACGCTCACTCAGGCTATGGACACCTCGATGGATGTTCGAATAATCGCATTCGTAGTTATGACGAATGGCATCGATAACCACTGTAGGTTTCTGTGCTGAAGCTGCATTGTCAAGATAAACCAAAGGCTTGGTACGAATGCGTTGACTAAGAATGGGGAAATCAGCACGAATTTTCCCAATATTATAGATTGACTCAAATCGATGTTTTCCGATAGGTGTGACTAATTGATTCATAACCACTCCTTCTTTACATTCGATTGCGGAAATTTTTCAAGTAGCGCATTCAACACGACCTCCCGTATCGCACAATTTTGTAGTTTATCGACCATTTCGTTTGCAAATGCGAATGTCAGGATACTACGCGCCTCCGCTTCATCAACACCGCGTGAACGCAAATAGAAAACTGATTCATCTTGCAATTGCCCCACGGTTACACCATGGGCACATTTTACATCGTCCGCATAGATCTCCAATTGTGGCTTAGAGTCAATCTCAGCATTGTCAGAGAGCAGCAGGTTCCGGTTCCTCATCTCTGAATCTGTTTTTTGTGCATCAGGATGAACCACAACACGGCCACGGAATACACCTCTTGCCCGGTCATCGAGAATTCCTTTGTACATTTCACGACTGATTGCGTGAGGTTTTAGATGATTAATGTGGGTATGATTATCCAAATGTTGACGCTTTGTTGCTAAAAACAAGCCATTGAGATGGCTTTCCGAAGCCTGATCAAGATCACAATGGATTTCATTCCTTACCAACAACCCACCGAAAGCGTAGTTGTGGTGCCGAAAAACACCGTAATCTGATTGTTGTACATAAACCCCACCAAAATGAAAAACCTTAAGTGATTCCAGCTGTAACTTGGTCATTTCCAGATGGGCATTTTCTTTTATAATCACTTCCAAAACCGGCACAATGAGATAACCTATATTACCTGCCGTAACGTATGATTCAATGATCTCCGCCTGAGCGCCCTGCTCCAGGACGATAACACTTCGGGTGGTAACCAACGCATCTTGGAGGGTTGAATAATTGAGCAAATGTATAGGTTGCTCCAGTACGACATTACGATCGATATGAATGAAAAGCCCATCACTAAAAAACGCTGTGTTAAAGTCAATAAACCCTTGGGTTTCTGCCTTTAAGGTTTGGCCGAACACAGATTCTACTTTCTCTGGCCACTTTACCAGCGCATTTGCCATGGATGAGACTATAATTCCACTATCGGAGGGACAATTCGATAATACATCGGAATAAAAACCATCAACCAGCACAACTGTATAAGTTTTTTTAAGTAAGTACTTTTTTAGAAGGTCTTCATCTACGCCCCCTGGTAACTGAGCGGCAGGCTTAAAGAGTTTTCGTTCTATAGGGGCAACGTTGGTATGACGCCATTCCTCGTCCCGAGGCGAAGGAAACCCCACCTTGGAAAAACGCTGCATCGCAGTTTTACGCGCTTCGTTAAGCCAGCTCAAATGACTACCGGGCAAAGTCGGCGCAACGGTTTTAAATTCAGCCATATAATCGATACTGTTTTGCATATCAGGCTCCAACTCCGATCTTTGGTTCTACCCAGCCATAGCCTTTCTCTTCTAATTCCAACGCCAGGGTGGCATCGCCGGATTTGACAATTCTTCCATTAGCCAAAACATGAACATAGTCGGGCTTAACATAGTCCAGCAACCGCTGATAATGAGTCACCAGAACAAATGCCCGGTCTGGGGAACGTAGGGAATTTATCCCATCGGCAACAATTTTCAGAGCGTCAATATCCAAACCAGAATCGGTTTCATCAAGAATAGCCAGCCTAGGCTCAAGTATTGCCATTTGCAGGATTTCATTACGTTTTTTCTCGCCTCCGGAAAAACCTTCATTTACCGCCCGGTAGAGAAACTGCTCATCCATATCCAGCATTTTCATTTTCCCCTTAATCAGGGAAATAAAGTCCATGGCATCCAGTTCATCTAATCCATTATGCTTTCGAACTGCATTAAGGGCCGATTTAAGTAAATAGATATTACTCACTCCAGGAATTTCCACTGGATATTGAAAAGCCAGAAAGAGTCCTTCCCGCGCTCTGATTTCCGGGGCTTTATCCGCAAGATTCTGCTCTAAAAAACGCATACTGCCATCAGTGACAGTGTATCCTTCACGGCCTGCAAGCACATGGGATAATGTGCTTTTTCCAGAACCATTTGGGCCCATAATCGCATGAACTTCCCCTGGTTTAACTTCCAGATCAATACCTTTCAGAATGGGTTTATCGTCCACGCTCACATGGAGATTTTCAATTTTTAGCATAGTGTTTCTATCGATTGTTAATTCTCTAAGATACTGCTGTATGTCGTTAGCCTACACTGCCTTCCAGGCTGATACCCAAAAGGGCTTGCGCTTCAACAGCAAACTCCATGGGCAGTTCTTTAAAGACTTCTTTACAGAAACCGTTAACGATCATCGATACGGCATCCTCCGCAGAAAGTCCCCGTTGCATGCAGAAAAACAATTGATCTTCACTGATTTTTGAAGTGGAAGCTTCGTGTTCCACCTGCGCCGATGGCTGCTTTACTTCAATATAGGGGAAAGTATGGGCGCCGCATTGATCACCAACCAGCAACGAATCGCATTGAGTATAGTTGCGAGCGTTTTCGGCACTTTTTAATACCTTTACCAAGCCACGATAAGAATTCTGAGCCTTTCCAGCAGAGATCCCTTTGGAAATAATCGTACTACGGGTATTCTTACCGATATGAATCATCTTGGTTCCAGTATCGGCCTGTTGGTAATGATTGGTAAGTGCAACCGAGTAGAATTCACCAATAGAATTATCTCCAGTCAACACACAACTGGGATATTTCCAGGTGATCGCTGAACCGGTTTCAACCTGTGTCCAGGAAATTTTTGAGTTGGCCCCACGGCAATCACCGCGCTTGGTTACGAAATTATAGATTCCGCCCTTACCGTTTTCATCTCCTGGATACCAGTTTTGAACTGTGGAATACTTGATTTCGGCTTTATCCATTGCGACCAACTCTACTACTGCAGCGTGTAGCTGGTTCTCATCCCGCATTGGTGCGGTGCAGCCTTCCAGATAGCTCACATGACTATTGTCTTCTGCGATAATCAGGGTACGCTCAAATTGCCCCGTATTGGCCTCGTTAATCCGAAAATAGGTGGAAAGTTCCATGGGGCAGCGCACCCCTTTGGGGATAAAGACAAAGGAACCATCAGTAAAGACTGCCGAATTCAACGCAGCATAAAAATTATCAGTATAAGGCACTACCGTACCTAGATACTGTTCTACCAACTCTGGATAGCTCTGTAAAGCTTCAGACATAGGGCAGAAAATAACGCCAGCCTCTTTCAATTTTCCCTTAAAAGTCGTTGCGACCGAAACACTGTCAAAAACTGCATCCACCGCCACATTGGCCAAACGCTTTTGCTCATAGAGCGGGATGCCCAATTTGTCATAGGTCTTTAGTATTTCCGGATCAACCTCATCCAGGCTATCCAGTTGTTTTTTTTGCTTTGGCGCGGAATAGTAACTGATCGCCTGATAGTCGATTGGAGGATAATTGACAAAAGCCCATTCTGGATTTTCCAGGGTCAACCAATGATGGTAAGCTTTCAATCGCCATTGCAACATGAATTCCGGCTCATTCTTCTTGGCTGACAAAGCACGAATGACATCTTCATCCAGACCCGGCGGAAAGGTATCAGCCACCACATCAGTGACAAAACCTTGTTTATACTTCTGGCCAATTAACTGTTCTACCTGTTGGACGCTTGCTGACATTATTGCTCTCCGCGAACTGTGGAATTGGAATAGAGGGACTCGATTGGAATGCTGATCTCGACAGGTTCAATCATAT
Organism: Methylococcales bacterium; assembly: GCA_036480195.1. Lineage (GTDB taxonomy): Bacteria > Pseudomonadota > Gammaproteobacteria > Methylococcales > JAZGGE01 > JAZGGE01. The sequence continues at coordinate 12,638 of JAZGGE010000071.1, read as the reverse complement.
CCGCCAGGGTGACTGATTCCAGTGCTGCTTGTATAACACTGTTGATTTTCCCCCAATGGGTGCTCAGATTACAGGCTGCAAATTGCTCACAGTTATCCTCGGAAAGACTGCATTCTGTCACTGCAATGGGACCCTCTACGGCAGAAATTACGTCTGCCACAGAGATATCTTCAGGCGGTCGGGACAGAAAATAGCCTCCTTTTACACCCCTTACAGATCGTAAAACACGTCCTTTTGCCAGTAGCTTTAGTAATTTGCTCACCGTCGGTGATGCAATACCAGTTGAGTTAGCGATTTCTGTAGCAGAATGCATCTCATTACTATCTGCGCTAGCAATGTATCCGAGAATTACTGTTGCATAGTCTGTGAGTTTGCTAATTCGCAGCATCATCTTAACCTCTTTAATTAAGACTATTTTAGTACTATTTTAAGACCAAGTAAAGCAGTAGGAATTAGATCACTTTAAAACCAAGGGTTACGTGAGATGATGAGCCACTAAAAAAATGTCGTCCTGGCTCATTGAATTTGTCACAGGATGTTTCCGTTGCGGTATACCTCTCTCGCGACAAAGAATACCCATTTTCAGCGTCCATCTTTTCGCAAAGGGCGTTGTAAAACCTTGAAAAGAGATGACTCTTCCTGCAGTTCTACGCCTAGGAAGGCTGTCCGAGAATAGAGAACCTACACGCTCAAAACAGGCATTCTTGAACGCGAAAGGTATAGTTAGCACTTCCCTGTGCTCAGATATGGATCGCGAAGATTATCTGAGAAACTTCTTAGCCATATCTATCGCGCCGCTAATACCACCGACAGCATCTAGCAAAGATCCACCACTACTGCCTTTATCAACCATCTGTGGCACTGCTTCCGCGAGGCTATCTGCTGCAGAATCTTCATCAACTCCAAGTTTGCTAGCAAATTCCGCAACTTTATCACCGCCGAATAGATCTTTAATCTGGCTACCGGATATAGCATCGTTATCGCCATCTCCTAGCCAGGAACTAACCAATCCTCCCAAGCCACCACTGTTTTCAGTCATTCGGGAAACAAGATTGCCTAAATCCAATCCACCATCACTTCCACCACCTATAAGACCAGACAGTGCGGACATAATCCCATTTTCATTGGTATTTCCACCGAGTTTGCTCATTATTAACTGCGTGCCTAATTTCATCAAGTCCATTATTTTCTCCTATCTTATATTTACAGACGGGCGAAGTTTATCACCTTAAACAAGCTACAACAATGTTTTTTATGATAAAGTTTTCATTTCTGCCACCAAGGATTCTAAAAATGTGTGCGTTCACCCACAAAACCCCATAAAATCGCCTATCCTTAATCAAGAGGCTATCCGAGAATAGAGAATCCACCGAGGAAAAGCCCGTTTTGGCCAGATTTCTCGATCATTTTCTCTAAATAGCCAACTATTCGCCTCAATTGATCGAAAAATCCTGCTCAATATTAGCGTTCCTCGCTACGGTTTCTATTCTCGGACAGCCTCGTAGGTACCTAATGTCCATTCAGGCGAATCGAATGAACATCTTTTAAATGAATACCCAGAGTTTTATCGGTTGGAGTCAAAACAATGAAAGTCAACATGCCCGTTACAGATCAAGAAGTCCATATGAGAAAAGGGACAATTCTGGTTACCAAAACGGATCCCAAAGGTCGAATCACCTATGCCAACGATGAATTTATCAAGATAAGTGGATTCAGCAAAGATGAACTTATAGGCAAGAATCACAATTTGGTTCGGCATCCTGACATGCCACCTGCAGCATTTGAGGATTTGTGGGATACCATAAAGAATGGCTTTCCTTGGAAACAATTGGTGAAGAACCGTTGTAAAAACGGGGATTATTATTGGGTGGAAGCCAATGTAACGGCAATATATGAAAATATGCGGCTGAAAGAATTTATGTCAGTCCGTTATGCTCCAAGTATAGAACAAGTAGCCAACGCAGAAGCAGTATACGCGAAGATTAACGCTGGCAAAGCGACACTAAGACCTACTGGTTTGCTTTCGCGACTTAATTTTTTCGCGAAATTCAAGCTCTGGAAAAAACTAGCTACGGTCGGTCTACTATTTTCAATACCTGGGTTTTGGTTGTTAACTCAAGCGATATTGCAAAACGATCTGATTACGACTACTGTGGTTTCGATTATCATGCTCACTGCGATAACAACGGGATTTCTAGTCCTACGTTATATGCAGAATGCTCTAGGACAAATCACCAATGTACTCTACCGTCTTACCGATGGTGGATTCCGCAATAATATCGACCTTGATTTAGAGGATGATATTGGTGATCTCCTGCGCGCTATGCAGGGTATGCAAGTAAAACTCAACTTCGACCTTAATGAAGCCAATAGTTCCGCGACTGAATCACAACGCATCAAGCAAGCACTCGATACAGTGAATTCCGGAGTAATGGTGGCAGATAATAACTACAACATTATCTATCTCAATCAAACCGTGCAGGAACTATTCGAAAACGCCCAGAATGATATTCGAACAGACTTACCCGACTTTGATGCCAGTACGCTACTCGGCACGAACATCGACGTATTCCACAAAAATCCGGAACATCAACGTAAGATGCTTGATCAGTTACAAAACACCTTCAAATCCAAACTGGTTATCGGTGGGCGTCATTTAGACTTCATTGCTAACCCGGTCTTGGACAATACCGGTGAACGTATCGGTATCGTCGTTGAATGGCTCGATCGTACCGAGGAAGTCGCTGTTGAGAATGAAATCGCAGGAATTGTCAGTGCAGCCAAATCGGGTGATTTAAGCCAGCGACTCAATATTGAGGGAAAGGAAGGATTCTTACTCACCTTGAGTCGAGGTATAAACGATTTAACGGATAACATGGATAGAGTATCCAAAGATATCAACCATGTTGTCGCAAATATGTCTTCGGGGAACTTGACTGACAAGATAACTGGAGACTACGAAGGCGTTTACGCAAACCTTAAAAATGATATCAATAGCACACAGGATAAACTGGCTGAAGTCTTTGGACAGATAGGAGAAGCAGCAGATTTTATCAGCCAATCATCCCAGGAAATTGCATCAGGTAACAACAATTTGTCGCAGCGGGCTGAGGAACAGGCATCGAGCCTGGAAGAAACCGCTGCCAGCATGGAGCAACTAACCAGCACGGTAAAGAACAATGCTGATAATTCACAGCAGGCAAACCTCATGGCGACTACTGCGGGACAACTCGCCGGAAAAGGTGGAGAAGTTGTGAAGCAGGCTATGACCGCAATGGAAGAAATCAATACCAGCAGCAATAAAATTGCCAATATTATTAGCGTCATTGACGAAATAGCATTTCAGACCAATTTATTGGCTCTCAATGCTTCGGTAGAAGCGGCCCGGGCTGGAGAACAGGGTCGCGGGTTTTCAGTTGTCGCAACCGAGGTGCGCAATCTCGCCCAACGCTGTGCCAATGCAGCTAAAGAGAGTAAGGATTTGATTCAGAGCAGTATGGACAAAGTTCGTATCGGCTCCGATCTAGTCAGCCAATCCGGACAAACACTGGATGACATCGTTACCAGCGTCAAAAAAGTGGGTGATATAATCGCTGAGATTGCAGCGGCAAGCCAGGAACAATCGGCAGGTATCGAGCAAGTCAATCAAGCGGTAACGCAAATGGATGAGATTACCCAACAGAATGCTGCCCTTGCTGAACAAGCATCCGCTGCAAGTGTCTCGATGACCGAACAATCACAAAGTATGGTTCAGTTGTTGAACTTTTTCAAAAACAAGGAAAATGCAGTCGGATCCGCTGGTGGCCCAGCTTCTCAAGGCGGAGGTGCAAATACGCTTGATTTCACCTTAGCCAGAAGCAAACATCTCGCCTGGAAGACTCGCTTACGTGGTTTTCTGGACGGCTCGGAGAGCCTATCCATGTCAGAAGCCGTTTCACATCGGGATTGTGCTTTAGGTAAATGGCTTTATCCCACTGGAATCAGTTCATTTGGGCATCTACCAGAAATGCAGACGATGGAAAAGCAGCATGAAACCATGCATAGTTTGATCAGGGATATTTTAACTAAAAAGGAGTCTGGTGATATTGCCGGAGCGGAAGCTGATTTCAACCGGGTGGCTGCCTTTTCGGATAATATCGTAGAGGCTCTTCATAAGTTGGAAGCAATTGTTAATGGTGGGGTAGCGGAGACAAAAACTACAACCCCAGTGACGCCAGCACCAACTCAGCAACCTGCTGTTACTCCACCCTCTTCAGGAGATGAATGGGCGGATTTTTAGGGAGGAAAGCCTCCATATTGTTTCTCTTAAACGTTATATACCTTTCACGCTCAAGAATGCCCGTTTTGAGTGTGTAGATTTTGGCGAAGGGTTAGGCGTAGAACTGCAGGAAGAGTCATCTCTTTCAAGGTTTTACAACGAAGCCCTTCGCGAAATATGCGTGCTGAAAATGGGTATTCTTGGGTTCGAGAGGTATACCTGCGTATGAGAGACTTTGCCGCGACATAGGCTATATTCGCGACTAAAAGCCCCTCCTACAGATTGCCTCCCTCATCAACCGTTTCATCTCCCGAACCGCTTCGCCGAGCCCGGAAATAACTGCTCGGGCAATGATCGCATGACCAATATTGAGTTCTACTAATTCGGGAATCCTGCAAATATCCTCGACATTATGATAGTGCAAACCATGCCCTGCATTCACTTTTAAGCCTTGCTGGCTGGCGTAAGTTGCGGCCTTTCTCAAACGTTCCACTTCGGATGCCCTGTCTTTTTCAGTTTTCACATTGGCATAGTGTCCCGTATGAAGCTCGATAACGGGGGCACCTGCTTTTATGGCGCCATCAATCTGGTTGTTATCCGCATCAATAAAAAGTGAAACCTGAATTCCAGATTCCCGCAAAGCATGGCAGGCATCAGCAACTTTTGTAAAATTTGCGACCACATCCAACCCACCTTCTGTAGTCAATTCCTCCCTTTTCTCCGGGACTAAACAACACGCTTCCGGTTGAATTTCCGTGGCAATCCTAACCATTTCATCGGTAACGGCCATTTCAAGATTTAGACGGGAATGAAGCATGGCTTTGAGGGCACTAATATCCCGATCCTGGATATGTCGCCGATCCTCTCTCAAATGGGCGGTAATACCGTCAGCACCTGCCTGCTCTGCTATCAACGCGGCCTGGACAGGTTCAGGAAAAGGTGTTCCTCGAGCTTGCCGCAATGTTGCGATATGGTCAATATTGACCCCGAGCAGAATAGGCTGAATTTCGTTCATGTTGCTATTTTACTTTGATTTAGGCTGAAAAAGTTGTCGGCTTTTTAGCGGCTTACCCCCCAAATGATAATCGATCACTTTACGCATAAGGAATTTCGCTTCACGCAATGTGCATTCATTGTCGAAATGTAGTTGCCGCAACCCGATCAGTGTTGCACCTAGTACCGTACCGGTACTTGCTCTTGACTCCACCGGTCCTTTGTCCACTTGATAGAGGTAACGCTTTTCGGGGAAAATCGTCTTTCCCGAATCTGCTTCCTGATCTAACTGGAGACCATAACCGATTTCACTGAGCAGTGTGATTTCAAATAACCGTAAGGACTTCTCTATGGAAGAACCACCGGCCAATGCAGCCAGAGTTGATTCGTAGAGCAGAAAAACAGTGTCATGCTCATCTTCTTTTCCCAGTAACGTTATTAGAAGTTCGTTCAAATACAAACCGCAAAATAATAGCCTTCCAGTAATTGGCAACAGCGGCGAGACAGGTTCTGCGGAAACCATGGTCTTAAGTTCGGAACGACCTAACCAGGAAAATTGTATCAGCCGAAAGGGTTGTAATATTGTGTTGTGGTGCTTATTCTTACGCCCCCCCTTTGCAATCAGCGTCACGCGTCCATAGTGTCGTGTGAAAATATCTATTATCAGACTGCTTTCACGATAGAGTCGCCGATGAAGAATATACCCGGGAATCTGATTATATCCCGTCATGAGCCTTAGGAATGGAAAACAAATAACTTGGACATTTTTATGGCGCAGTATTTTTGTTTGCCTTCAAGTCGTGGGTGGCAACAGGCGCACAGCAGGCTATGTAACTGTTGCCACAACTAAGAAGGCGAGCAGAAAGGCAAGTCAGGATGTCCAAGTTATCTATTATCCATTCCTTGAGGTTAGTTAAACCTGAAACCCCAAACTTTGCAACGCTCGTTCGCTATCCGACCATCCTTTTTTAACTTTTACCCAGAGATTGAGGTACACCTTGTTACCCAGCATCTTTTCTATTTCTTCTCGCGAACGCTGCCCTATCGCTTTAAGTACACTCCCTTTTTTTCCAATTACAATATTTTTTTGCCCTTCCCTTTCCACCCATATAACGGCATGAATATGGATAATGGTCTGTTTAACCTCAAATTTGGAAATTTCCACAGTAAGTACATGGGGTAGTTCCTGGGACAATCGTCGAATCAGTTTCTCCCGGATTATTTCGGAAACCAGAAAACGCTCAGAACGGTCAGTAATCTGATCGTCAGGAAAAAATGACTCGCTATGAGGTAATCTACTAATTATCTCTTCTTCAAGCCGGTCAAGGTTTGTTCCCTGCAGTGCTGAAACCGGGATTAAAGCCTTAAATGCAAACCTCTCTTGTGCTTCCTTTAAGAAGCCTAGCATTCGCTCCTTCTCTTTAATCCTGTCAATCTTATTAATCGCAAAAATGGCCGGTAGATTTGTGTTCTTGAGCTTTTTCAGAATAGCTTTATCGTAGTCATTCCAGACCACGTCATCAACAATCCAAACGACTAAATCAACCCCGAACAGCGACGCATCAGCGGTTTTGTTCAAGTAGCGATTCATTGCCAATGATGAACCCTCATGCATTCCCGGGGTATCCACATACACCATTTGAGCGGTATTCGTAGTTTTTATCCCCAGGATGCGATGGCGTGTTGTTTGCGGTCGCCTGGAAGTAATACTGAGCTTTTGCCCGATTAAGTGGTTTAAAAGTGTGGATTTTCCAACATTAGGCTGGCCAATGATGGCGATGTAACCGGATTTCATTATTTATACCTTTCGCGTTCTAGAATGCCCGTTTTGAGTGGGTATATTTTCGTGAATTGCCATCTCTTTCAAGGTTCTACAACAACGCTCTTCACGAAATAATGCACGCTAAAAATAGGTATTTTTGAGCGCGAGAGGTATATTAAAAGACGAGCATCAAAAAGACGTAGGAAATGGCGTGGAAATCTCAGTTATTCAAAATCATGAAGCACTCACAACCACCTCATGCTGTAGTCTCCATCAATAGTGAACATTACTTATTAACTGATTTTCTGGTCGGTAGATTAGCCAGAGCTTTTTCAGCTGCTTGCTGCTCTGCTTTTTTTCGACTGCCCCCTTTACCAATAGTGGGTTCCTTAAGAAGTTGAATTATACACTCTACGGTGAAGTGCTGTTCATGGGGCAATCCTTTTTGCGATTTTAAAATATACTTAGGAATATTTAACTTTTTCGCCTGCATCAATTCCTGCAGAACTGTCTTAGGATCTTTAAGACCTTGTTTCGATGACAAGCCTTCCAACTGATCTGCAAATAATTCAAGTATCCACTGACGGCTCGCTTCAAATCCCTGGTCTTTTGAAATTGCGCCAATAATCGCTTCCAGTGCATCGGAAAGTATAGACGCCCGTTGAAAACCACCACTTTTCAACTCACCAGAACCTAGAATCAAATAGTCGCCCAGACCAATTTCCCGAGCACGACTGGCGAGTGTTTCTCCGTTAACCAGTCCCGCACGGAACCTGCTTAGTACACCTTCATCCGCTTCTGGATAACGATGGAAAAGGGCTTCTGCAATGACATACCCCAAAACCGAATCTCCGAGAAATTCCAATCGCTCATTATTGTCCGCCCCCATGCTTCGATGAGTCAGCGCATTTTTCAACAAATCCTTGTTTCTAAAGTCTAGCCTCAATTTATGGCATAACTCATCAAGCCTGGAATTCAATTCTCGCCGACCTCAATCACATCATTAAAGTAGATTAACAAATCAATATTGCCCACCAGATGCTCGATCACTTCATAATCGACATCTACCTTTACATACTTACCCTTCTTTATAACTGAGATATCTTCTGCCGAAACGCTGTCGACCATGTTTACATCGAATTTTTTCTGTAGGAGAGTTCGTATCTTACGGGGAGTCATACTGGAAAGGTCATCTTTCTTCAATGCCTGCAGAGAAGTATAAACATCATTGTATTCCAGATAAACCGGTGCGATTTTTAGTGTCAAAAGGGTGGCAATTGCTATCAGCGCAAGGATAAAAACCACACTGATAAAAGTCATCCCCTGTTGTTTCTGACCAAAATAACACTGCATTTGAAACCTCCTGTTTATCAAAACTCAATCCGGTCTGAATCAAGTCTTCTGCTAAAATTATGGGCTTAGGCGATTGTCGGAAAAAACTATCAAATCACGCAGTTTTCTTATTCAAATTCACGATTCGACAACAAACGTGTAGAAACTATACGGCTATTGTCATAAAGTAAACAACGAAAAAAACAAACAAAGTGATAAATTCCCTGACAAAATTCACCTTATACAATAATTATAGAGCATTTCTTACTTAAGCAACGTCCCCAATCTACCAAAATCAATACCCTTATTCTGCCAATCCCAATTCATCCATATGAAAAAAGCCTTGCCAACCAGATTCTTTTCGGGAACAGTACCCCAGTAACGGCTATCATTACTATTATCCCGATTATCCCCCATCACAAAATAGTGTCCTTTCGGTACAGTATAATCGCCTTCCATACCCGGTTGTCCGGGAGTAACCAAAATATTATGTTCTACAGTCCTTAGGTTTTCTACCAGGTTTTTGACGCCGCTCATACTTTTACCTTGTCCAACACCTCGATAGGTTCCTATGGGAATCTGTTTAATGGGGTCACCGTTGATAAACAGCTTCTTGTTGAAATAAGTAATCCGGTCACCCGGAAGGCCAATAACCCGCTTGATATAGTCAACACTGGGGTCGTTAGGGAAGCGAAAAACGGTAATATCCCCTCTTTGCGGCTCACCTGTTTCCAGAATCTTGGTATGAAGTACGGGAAGCCTTACACCGAAAGCAAATTTATTCACCAGAATAAAATCACCAATCAATAATGTTGGCATCATCGAGCCGGAAGGTATCCGGAAGGGCTCCACAAGAAAAGAGCGAAGCAGTAGCACAATAAGTACTATGGGGAAAAAAGATCGGGCATATTCAACCAGGATTGGTTCATTTTCCGGGTCTGAAATCCTATCCGTAATTTTTAAATAACCAAGATAGCTTCCCCATATTATTCCAGTTACGACAGTCGCTAAGACCAAAAAAGCTGAAAAATCAAAGTCCATTGCTACGACTCCTTGTTAACGCGTAAAACCGCCAAAAAGGCATCCTGAGGAATCTCTATTTTACCCACTTGTTTCATTCGTTTTTTTCCTGCTTTTTGTTTTTCTAACAATTTCTTTTTACGGGTGATATCACCGCCATAACATTTAGCAGTGACGTTTTTCCTTAGTGCTTTAACTGTGGATCGGGCGATAATCTTTGCACCGATTGTAGCCTGAATGGCTACTTCATACATCTGCCGGGGAATCAGTTCTTTCATTTTTTCGACTAAGTCCCTGCCTTTACTCTGACTCATATCCTTATGTACGATCAAAGAAAGCGCATCGACTCGATCCCCATTGATCAGAATATCCAGTTTCACTAAATCGGCCGCTTGAAATCGTTTAAACTCATATTCAAAAGAAGCATAACCTCGACTAACCGATTTTAGACGGTCAAAAAAGTCCAGTACTACCTCGCTCATGGGCATTTCATATGCTAATGATACTTGATGGCCCAGATACATCATTTTCTTCTGTACGCCTCGTTTTTCTATACACAACCCGATAACACCTCCCAGATACTCCTGCGGCACCAGGATATTCGCTTCAATAATGGGCTCGCGAATTTCAGCGATATGGTTAAGCAGGGGAAGTTTTGAAGGGTTATCAATATGAATGAAATTCCCATCGGTTGTTCCGATTTCGTACACCACCGTCGGTGCAGTCGTTATCAAGGCAAGATCATATTCCCGCTCAAGTCGCTCCTGGATTATTTCCATATGGAGCATCCCTAAAAAACCGCACCGAAACCCAAAGCCCAATGCTTCCGAGGTCTCGGGTTCAAATTGCAATGCTGCATCATTCAAATGCAGTTTATTCAACGCTTCCCTAAGGTTTTCATAGTCATCTGACCTTACTGGGAAAAGCCCGGCAAATACTCGTGGCTGTACTTTCTGGAATCCCGGTAGGGGTGTGACACCAATGGCATCCGCCGATGTTAAAGTATCACCGACTGGTGCGCCGAAAATATCTTTTATGCCAGCAACAACAAAACCCACTTCTCCAGTCGACAGTAGTTCTTTTTCCAGCCTCTTGGGGGTGAATACACCGAGTTTTTCCACCTGGAATATCTTCCCGGTGGACATTACACTGATTTTTTGCTTCCGGGCCAATTTTCCATTAACTACTTTAACCAGAGAAACCACACCCAGATAATTATCAAACCACGAATCAATAATGAGAGCTTGCAGAGAAGCATCAGGATTCCCTTGTGGTTGTGGGATGTGGTTTACTAACTGCTCCAATACGCTTTCACACCCAACACCAGTTTTTGCACTAATGTGCAGAGCCTGATCAGCGGGAATGCCGATAATCTCCTCAATCTCCTCGGCTACTCGTTCCGGTTCCGCCGAGGGTAAATCAACCTTGTTCAATACAGGCATGACTTCAAGCCCCTGCTCAATCGCAGTATAGCAATTGGCAACAGTCTGAGCTTCCACACCCTGCGCTGCGTCAACCACCAGCAAGGCACCTTCACAGGCCGCTAAGGAGCGGGAAACCTCATATGAAAAGTCAACATGGCCGGGTGTGTCGATTAAATTTAACTGATAAACTTCACCATTCTCCGCTTGATATTGCAAGTTTACGCTCTGCGCTTTAATGGTAATTCCACGTTCCCGTTCCAGATCCATCGAGTCCAGGACTTGATTAGCCATTTCACGCTCGCTAAGCCCACCGCAGAGTTGGATAAAACGATCTGCCAAAGTTGATTTTCCATGATCGATATGAGCAATAATGGAAAAATTGCGGATATGAGATAACTCAGTCATTAAATTTTATTGCCATAAAAACCGGGTTGCCTCTACGCTGCACTAGGACGGCGATCGATTTTCCTTTCGGCAACTCATCAATGACGTTAGTAAGTATTTTTGTATCGTCAATATCTTCGTTACCAACACGTAAAATAACATCGCCAGGTTGAATTCCTGCATCACTGGCTGGCCCTGGCTTGACTTCCTGAACAAGTACGCCATGCTTTAAAACTCTGGATTGTTCCCGCTGTTCAATGGTCAATTCTTTTACTTCTACACCCAGACGTTTTACATTCACAGTTCCAGTGTGATTTCGTGCTAACTGTGCCTCCACGTTTTCATCAAGTAAACCAATCCTCACCACCAAAATTTTCTGCCGACCCTGTCGGATAATTGTGACTTCTGTACCTACCTCAGGCACAGTCATCCCTACCATCGGTGGCAGCATGGCCGATGTATCAATTTTTTTACCATCGTATTCCACCAGAATATCCCCGACTTTAAATCCTGCTTTCTCTGCTGGACTTTTGGGAATTACCTTGGCAATGAGGGCACCACGGGGACGTTTCATTCCGAACGATTCAGCAAGTTCGCGGGTTACATCCTGAACTTGAACACCCAGCCAACCTCGGGAAACGTGACCATCCTTTTTAATCTGTTCAACGACGTTAATTGCGACTTCGGTAGGGATGGCAAAGGATAACCCCATAAAGCCACCTGTACGGCTATAAATCTGGGAATTAATTCCAACGACTTCACCTTCCATATTAAATAAAGGTCCACCGGAATTCCCGGGGTTTATGGCAACGTCGGTCTGAATAAAGGGTACATAGTTGTCACGTGGCAAACTGCGACCTTTCGCACTAACGATACCAGCGGTTACGGTATGGTCAAAACCAAAGGGTGAGCCAATAGCCACGACCCATTCCCCCACCTTGAGGGCATCGGCTGAACCCAATTTAACGACCGGCAAGTCGATCGCCTCTACTTTGAGCAAGGCGATATCGCTTCTTTCATCCGATCCAACCAACTCTGCTTCAAGTTGGCGACGGTCTTGCAAACGGATAATAATTTCGTCGGCATCCTTAACCACATGATGGTTCGTCAATACATAACCATCTTTTGAGATAATAAAACCTGACCCCAGTGATTTCGTTTCCCTTGGTGGCATCGGCTGTCTCCCGGGCTCGCCAAAGAAATGGCGGAAGAATTCATCGAGTGGAGCTCCTTCCGGAATTTCTATTCCTTTCGGTAGATTTCCCGACTGCCCTTGCGCTGTTTCTTTTTTTGTCGTGCTGACATTTACGACGGCTGCGCCGCTACCCTCAACCAGACCCGTAAAATCCGGTAGTGCCGCAAAGCTGCTCCCGGCAATAAAAAACAACAAAAAAACATATAGGGAAATCCCCTTTCTAAAACACATAACTATCTCCAGAGCCTTTCTTTAAAAGGACGAATTAAG
>JAZGGE010000070.1:0-7555 GCA_036480195.1 Methylococcales bacterium | reverse complement strand
GTTCTTAATGCGAAGCGCAGACATTATTTCTCCTGTTGCAGTTGACCTACCTCGCGAGCAATTCGGTTACTAGAACTGCAAAGTAAGGTGTTCGTAGAGTTTAAGGTGTAGTTAGGAACCAGGAATTATATATACCTCTCGCGCCCAAGAATACCCATTTACAGCGCGCATCTTTTCGCGAAGTACGTCGTCGTTGTAGAACCTTGAAAGAGATGACTCTTCCTGCGCTTCTACGCCTTGCCCTTTACAAAAATCTACCCACTCAAAACGGACATTCTTGAGTACGAAAGGTATAAAATCTGAAAGTGGCACCGAATTTTTATTCATATTCAAGGCGGACAAAGAGGCGCAAAGCAGGCTATGTAAATCTTTGTACTACGCGGAAGATGGATAAAAAGACAAGTCATTTTCGGGTTCTATTTAATGGCGGTTCCTCAATTCAGACGGTTTGCTATTTCCTTTAGCTGAAATCCCAAGAAGCTCACAGAGCCGTTCTTTGATCGCAATTAAAATTTCCTCATCGCTAGGGTAAGGCGATTCGAAAGCCGGACGCAATGAGAGCGGAACATTATCCATGCGGTACACAGTTCCAGGGACGTTGACACCGTAGGTTGCCGTCGTAAATGCAACCTTGGCCATTTTGCTGGTCACTGTCGGTTTGGGGTCTAGACTAATGATCGGTATTTTTTTCATATGTTCGATAGCCGGTCGGGAAAAATTAGAACCCGGGTCGGTGGCAATCGTACAAAGTGCGTCTATTTCGCCGCGTGCCAGTACATCCGCAGTGGTCCATTCGCCCGGATTAAATCGTGGGTATCCTCTATTGAAGCTGATTCCAAAGGGATAGCCCGTTTGCCAGGAAACCACATTGTCGGCACCGGTAACATTGCCATGCCCCCGAGTTGGAGCAGCAACAAAATGGGTAAACTGATTCAGATCTGTCGTTAAGGCCAAGAGCGCCCCGGCGTTAAAGTGTCGCCCCCGTGTCATGGTTAATCCCATACCAAAGAACAGCACACCGAATTGGCAACCTTTCATTTTTTCAACCAAGTCTTTTACTAAATCAATGGCTATGCCTGTCTTTTCTTCAACAGCCGATTCGTCAAACTTAGCGCCTTTAACCAAGGCACGCATGACCCAGAGCAGTTCAAAATCACTCCCTGGTTTAATGACTAGAAATATATCAGCAACCGACGCGCTTTGGGTCTTCCGAATATCAACCATAGCAATAGTCCGGTCTTCTTTACCATTTGGTATATTCAACCCTTTAGGTGAAACTGCATAACGCTGAAAGTGACGTGGGTGCGCTTCCGCCGGATTACCTCCCCAATACATAACAAAGTCAGCGCGATTCTTGACTTCTCCCAAACTCGCGGTACTTTCCCCAACACCCTGGAAGGCCATGCCGGTGGGACCATGACAAACAGAAGTTGTGGTATCAATATTCGCATTCAGATAATCTGCAATGGCAACTGCTTGCTTTTGAGCCTCGCACGTTGTATCGCTTAAACCATAAATTGACGGGAATTTTGCATTGACAAAGATTTGCACTGCGGCTTCTACAGCTTCTTCTACAGATGCTTCCTTACCATCGATCAGTGCATAGGGATAATCTTCAATTTTGTGCTCAATAAACCAGGATCTACCCAAAGAGCATGCGTTTGTTGCTTTAGTAATGCGTTTTTCATCTAAATCCACCGATAGTTCAATATCGTCACAAACGCAGCCACAAAACGTACAGACGGCATTTTTCACCGTTTTCTGATTATCGCCCATGCTGGTTTTCCTCCATCGTAGTCTAAACAGTTGACAAAAACAGGGCAAGAACCCTGCGAATGTTTCAAAAAGCTAAAATATAACCTGTATCCGTGAGTCCAAGGCGGATGTAGAGTACAAGAAGAGCTTGTGCTTCGCGCCGTCATGGACTCCCGGATCCAGGTATAAGTTTGCAGACCGCTTTCACACCTTCTAATATATCGATCTCGCCAAATTTGTCAATGCAAGAAAATGGCGTTTCCAAGGCGATTTGGCACGATTCCGATAAAGTCATTGCTTCTCGGTCTGGAAGGAGTACGACTATTTATTCATCACTTGTTCAACGATTTCCCCAGATGCGCTCCCCGGTCTGACTTTGCCTTGATAAATTAACTGTGTGCCAAAACCAATTTGACCATTCTTAGTGGTAAACTTGGTCTTATCTTCCCAAGTCCACATATGGCCATCTTCTGAATCGATGATGAAAACTTTGGCGCGATTTTCAGAGCCTCCGCCCTGCTGTAAAATAACGGCTCGATAACGATCATTTTCTTCGGCAAACGCTACCTTGCTCGTAAGTATAAGCGCCGGAACTAGTAAAATAAGCAGTTTTTTCATAACAATAAATACATAAGGTTAAATATGTCACCAGATATCATGCTTGCCGTAGTCGGCACGGCTATTATACAGTCTATTTTCGGAGTGGGAGTATTGCTGTTTGGCACGCCACTGCTATTGTTACTGGGTTACGAATTTATAGATTCGTTGATTATTCTGTTACCCATATCCATCTCGATCAATTTATTTCAAATTATTCAGCATTACTCATTGATTGACCGGAAATTCTATAAAAATATACTGATTTACACTATTCCGTTCGTCGTTCTCTTTCTTTTTCTGATTGCCTCGAACAAAATTAACATCAACCTGATAATCGGATGTTTTTTAATTTTCGTAGCACTAAAAAGCTATTCCAAAAAAATTGAAAGTGTCTTGGGAATTTTAGTTAAATATGAACGGAGCTACCTGGCAGCAATGGGTGTAATTCATGGGTTAACTAATTTGGGTGGTTCACTATTGACGGCCATTGTCCATGGCAAAGCCTACTCAAAAGATGTCACCCGGGTAACTGTTGCGGCAGCCTATGCGACTTTCGCCGTTTTTCAGATTATAACCCTGCTGTTTTCAGTAAAAAGTTATGATGGACTGTTTACTGAAAATATGATGTATCTGACAGTCGCTCTAATGGTGTACGTTTGGGCTGAAGCAATGTTTTATGTACAAATCGATAATGCAAAATACAGTAAGATTTTCGCCGTATTTCTTTTCGTTTCTGGAGTTTTATTGATCGGGAAATCTATTTAGAATTGAACCTGGATCCGTGAGTCCATGGAGGCACAGAGCACAAGCTCTTGTTTCCTAAGCGGTTCAAAAAATGCCCACTTAACCGACGGGTGAAAGTAATATTTTTTGATTCCACTGTGAAACCAATACCTTGCACGCTACATCCACCATGGACTCACCGATCCAGATTAAATTTAGCGGAGCTCTAACCGTCTAGACTTCAGCATTTCAAATATGGCAAAGGTGCTCGCAGCGGCCACCACGTGTTTCAACGAATGGCCACTGATCGCCCCGCCGAAAAGTGAGAATATCGCAGAATCCGCTAATTCAAATACCTTAGCCGAAATATAAAAAACCAGCCCATACATTAACCAGTCGCGCCCAGGATATTTCAATGTGGAAAAAAAGTAAATGAATGGCAATGCTGCTAAAGTTCCGAACTGAACCACCCCATAAGGTCTTAAATCATCAGCCAACACCCAATAGACAACGCTGGCTATTCCTATTATAAGGGACGGAATAAGAATTTTCTTTTCGAGATTGAGGTCTATTGCTTCACTTAGCAAGGCAGCAAACAGGGCCATGAAGCTAATTGTCATGGGAAGCCGATCCCAAACCAAGGTCTGGTTATTTGGGAATAAATGATAGTACGCCGAACCGATAGGAACAAAAAGTATCCCAGTAAAGAATACTCCCCAGGAAAATAGCGCCCCTTCAAGTTTATAACGAAAGCACATGTTAATTCCAATAATACCGACAATAGCGAAAGGGACATTGGAAATAACATTCCAAAAATTCTGAATCCCCAAAATTGTTCGATTATCAGCAAAGTTATGATAATCATTATCCTGGGGGATGGGACCAATTGCTATTATTATAATTGTTAAGACAATCAAAAAAATACCCAATCCAGCAAATAAATAGGGCGATTTGTAGCGTTCAAACGTCATATAAGAACCTCATTTGAGAATATTGGCAGGGTTAAAACGTCAGTATATACTTTCTAGTCAGAAGATATATACTGACCCCCGAAAAACATAGTTGCTCAAGAAAGTGCAATTACCGCAGTGGCTTGATACACTATAGAAAAAGCTCTTCAAAGGACATCTGGTTCCACTAATTAAAGCACAATTAGACCAACAAGAATCTTCGGTAAAGTAGTTAGAAGTACTCATGATGGAGAAACAGATTACGGATGAAAACTAATTGCAGACATCTTACAACATATGCGTGAATGTCGATTTAAAGCCGGTTTCGCGGTTCAGAAAGAATCTGCCTGAAGGCGATAGGTCAGAATAATGATTTCAAAGTGGGTTCATGGCTTTTCGATTCGGAGCAAACTGGTAATGATTATGATGATGATCAGTACATCGGTATTGATCTTCTCATCTCTTGCTTATTTAGCGAATGAACTATTCTCCCTCAAACACTCTATCAAGGAGCGGATAGCAATCCAGGCCGAGATGGTGGCGAACAATGCCAACGCCGCAATCCTCTTCAACGATATGAAAGTTGCTGAAGAAATTCTCAATTCTCTAAAAGCTGATGAGCATGTTGTTTCCGCGCATATCTTCGACAATAATCGGAAAGTTTTGGCGGAATATCAGCGCCGTAACCCCATTGACAGACATTTCGTTTCGTTGGATATTGGCATTATTGACCTGATACCTCTGGGGCAAGTCTATGTTGAAAAACCGGTGATACTCACCGGTGAAAGATTGGGCAGCGTGGCGGTTTATGCAACGACCAGTGAACTGGCGCTGAGGATCGTACGGTATTTGACAATTGCCGTAGCCATTTTAGTGCTTTCGATATTTGTCGCGTTACTCATGTCCACATCTTTAACGCAATTGGTTTCGGCACCCATCATCCATCTTGCAACAGTAGCCAGACAGGTTGCCGCCGAAGGAAATTATAAGGTTAGGGTAAAAGCCTCAAGCAATGATGAACTGGGCGCGCTAGCAGATGACTTCAACACCATGCTCGATCGAATTGAACAACGCGATGTTGAACTGGAATCGCTGGTTAAACACCGTACGGATGAACTCATCAATCTCAATGAAAAACTTCGCCACCAAGCGTACCATGATCCTTTGACGGGCCTTCCAAACCGAGCTCTTTTTGATGACCGACTTTCCCAAGCCATTGTTCACGGAAGCAGGCGCAATAAGCAGTTCGCGATTTGCTATTTGGACTTGGATCGCTTCAAAACCATCAATGATACTTTAGGCCACGATGTCGGCGACGAACTATTGAAAAAAGTTTCCGATCGACTCGAGGAGTGTGTTCGCAAGGAAGATGCTGTTGCACGCCTCGGAGGTGACGAATTTACCATCTTGATCAATAACCTCAGAAATCCTGAGGATGCTGCGGTTTGTACAAATACTATTGCCCAGAGACTGAAAGAACCGGTGGTTTTGGCTGGACGCAAATTAAGCTTAACGGCCAGTATTGGAATTGCTGTTTTTCCCGAAGATGGAAAAGATATCGTTACTCTGAAAAAAAATGCTGACACAGCGATGTATCATGCCAAGGAGCTGGGAAGAGATAAAGTGGAGTTTTTCTCCGATCAGCTAAATAATAAGGTTCGACAACGCTTACTTCTGGAAACTGAATTAGCACGCGCGATTGATGAAGAACAATTGGTTATTCATTTTCAACCACAATTTAATATAAAGCAGCATCGGCTTGTTGGGTTTGAAGCGTTAGTTCGATGGAATCACCCTGAAAAAGGTTTGATTTATCCTGTAGATTTTATTCCGTTCGCTGAAGAAAATGGGCTTGTCTCCGCCATTGATCGATGGGTCTTACAAACGGCTTGCTCAAAATTCGCCTCTTTAGCAAAACATTCAACCCAACCCTTGAAACTTGCTGTCAATATTGCCGCTGACGATCTACATAAACTGGATCTTCCTACCGTTGTTACTGAAGTTCTGCAACAGAATGATATTAAGCCTGAGAACCTTGAATTGGAAATCACTGAAGGCAGTATCATGAAAAATACTGATGCATCGCTAAAAATTTTACAGACCATTAGAGACCTTGGAGTAGGATTAGCACTAGATGATTTCGGAACGGGTTATTCCTCTTTACGCTATTTGAAGCTTTTCCCTTTTGGTGCCATCAAAATTGATCGTTCTTTTGTGCGGGACATCGCTTCAGACTCCGAAGATGCCAATATCGTACGCGTCATTATATCCATGGCTAGGCATCTCAATCTGGATGTCATCGCGGAAGGCGTTGAAACCATACATCAGTTAAAATTACTTGATTCGATGAACTGCCACAATGTACAGGGATATTACTTATCCAAACCTTTGGCGGAAAAAGACATTCATTCATCGTTGGAATCGACTGCTCTCAAAAGCTTGCTCACAGCGTAGCTAGATTATCTTGACTGTGGTTGTGGTGCTTAGACCAAACCCGATAAGCAGTCATCTGCGTTATAGCGCTCGCTTGAATTAGCCCTGCCAGTCCTGCGCTCACGCGCATAGCAGCTGGCCGCTTATCGACGATGTACGCTATCCGCCAATATAGCCCGGTCGATCGATGTAATCGGAAGCATTGCCCGCTACCCAGACCTTTGATAAAAGGATAAGATAGGTTTCTTGGAAGCAAAGAGACAATCTAACATTAATTAAGAAATGAAAAATATATTCATACTTGTAATTTTCGCTGCCTTCATTACTGGATGCAGCAGCAAGGAAGAATCAAAGCTAATGGAAATTCTCATTACAAAATACACAAAGGAGCCCGATATCACAGACCTGAAGTTCAAGCCAACGGAAATGGCAGATTGTATGATGGAAAAAATTTCAGATGAGATTCCTGGAATCCCAGGGGATCCCAGACGAGACCCCTATTTCACTGCCTATATTGGTCTTTCTATTGTTCCCACATCAAAAGAACAGATTTTAAAAAACTTTAAGCAAGCGGAAGAAGCTCTTGGCTCAAAACAAGCGGTTCACGAAGCAAGAGCGAGTTTTGGTAGCTTTGCAATGCACTGTATTGAGACCCTGGGAATGGAAGTCGCTAAGGAACAAGACGAGAAAGAGGGTATGTAATGCGTTTGTTACACACCATGATACGAGTAGGCGATCTGGAAAGATCAAAACTATTCTATTCAGAAATGCTGGGAATGCAACTACTCCGACAAAATGATTATCCCGATGGCCGGTTCACACTGGCATTTATTGGATATGGAGATGAAGAAAGCAATAGTGTTATTGAATTGACTCACAATTGGGATATCAAAAGCTATGACTTGGGCGACGGGTATGGCCATATAGCGATTGAAGTCGAAGATGTATATGAAGCAACCCATCGGATCAAGGAAAAAGGTGGAAAAGTTATCCGGGAAGCAGGCCCGATGATGCATGGCAACAGTGTGTTAGCATTCGTTGAAGATCCGGACGGATATAAAATAGAGCTATTGAGTCCAGATAGATTAGATTAA
>JAZGGE010000069.1:0-10006 GCA_036480195.1 Methylococcales bacterium | reverse complement strand
TTTGAACCAATGGTGACAATCGCTTCACGTTCATAATCCAGGCTCACATCGAAACGGCGTTGATACCAATTGCAAATGGCTCTGCGTAATCGGGGAATACCCTGGGAAACAGAATAGCGATGGGTATCGTCACGATTGGCTGCTTCCACCAGCTTATCGACAATATGTCGTGGGGTAGGTTGATCAGGATTACCCATCCCGAAATCGATAATGTCTTCACCCATAGCCCTTTGTTTCGCCTTCAACTCATTTACGATATTGAAAACATAGGGGGGTAATCGTTGGATTCTCTGAAATTTTTCCATAGGTTGATAACGGGGATTTCCTTTAACGGCCAGCTAAGGAACGGGAAATAAATAAATTGTACATTAAGGCACAGTATTTTTGTTTGTCTTCATTCGTATAGCAACGGGCGCATAGCTGAGACACTCAGCTATATCCTGGATCCGTGAATCCAGGATAGTCTGATGTCCCACACTACTCACGGCGCCACTGGGTCGAAGTACCAGCATCTTCCAGAATAATTCCCTTGGATTTTAACTCATCCCGCAACCGATCCGCCTCAGCCCAATCTTTCCCTGCCCGCGCCACCAACCGTTGGGCAATATACTTTTCGATTTGTTCATCAGTTAAACTGTCATCCTGGCTATCGCCTCCCTTCAGGAAAGCTTCTGGTTGTTCTTGTAAAATCCCCAATATATCACCCAAAAAAACTAGTGTTGTCGCCAAGCTTTCTGCCTCTTTCTTGTTACCTTCTTTATGCCGATTAATTTCCCGTGCCAGATCAAACAATACAGCCATCGCTTCCGGCGTATTAAAATCATCTTCCATGGCTTCGGTAAATCGTTGTTTATAGTCTTCCCCGGCTTCCGCTAATACGCTTGGCTCTATACCTCTAAGCGCGGTGTAAAGCCGAGTAAGCGCGGAAAAAGATTCGTCCAACTGCTTATCCGAATAATTTAACGGGCTACGATATTGGCTGGACAGTATAAAAGCTCGTATGACCTCAGGCCGATAGCGTTCCAAAACTTCCCTTACGGTGAAAAAATTACCGAGGGATTTTGACATTTTTTCCTGATCAATACGCACAAACCCATTATGCATCCACAGATTAACAAATTTTTCACCTGTAGCGCCCTCGGATTGGGCTATCTCATTTTCGTGATGGGGGAACTGAAGATCCATACCACCACCATGTATATCGAAATGATGACCGAGACATTGTGTCGCCATGGCTGAGCATTCAATGTGCCAGCCGGGCCGACCTTCACCCCAAGGCGAATCCCACGAAGGCTCATCTGGCTTAGTCATCTTCCACAGCACGAAATCCAATGGGTCCTGTTTGGCTTGATCAACATCGACACGTTCACCGGCTTGCAATTCTGCCAGATTTTTGCCTGACAACTGGCCATAGCAATCAAATTTCGAGACTGAATAAAACACATCGCCATTTTTTCCAACATACGCATAGTCGTTAGCCATCAACTTCTGGATCATCTCGATAATGGACTGCATCGAAGCGGTTGCACGGGGTTCAATGTCCGGTGGTAAAACCGAAAGGGCTCGCTCATCCTCATGCATGGCCTTGATGTAGCGGTTGGTCAGATTCTCTATCGACTCCCCGTTCTTACGAGCGCGCTGGATAATTTTGTCATCAACATCGGTAATATTGCGGACATAAGTGAGATCATAGCCCAGGTACCGGAAATAACGTGCGATTATGTCAAATACCACCATCACCCGGGCATGCCCCAAATGACACAAATCATAAACCGTCATGCCACAAACATACATCTTGACCTTGCCAGGTTCAATGGGTTTAAACGATTCTTTGGATCGCGTTAGCGTATTGTATATTTTCAACATATTTTTCTTGGTTTCCATTGAAATTGCCGTGGCGAATCGCCTGCTCTATCAGGATTACCGATCTTTTCGTAAAAAGTGTTATTACAGCGCCCTTAAGACCCCTACCTTAATACCCCTAAGAACCTGTTCAAGATCTCGCTGAAGGGCGCATCGCGGCGTTAAAAGTGGTCTCAAAATGCTCATATACGACCCGTATGCTGCGCTTTTTCGTCCACTTTTGTCTTGCGCTGCATCCCTTGATCGAGATCTTGAACAGGTTCTAATAGTGCCACCGTATTTTCCCATAAACCCCACGCTCGACTTCACTGGCGTTTTTTGTAAACCCTGAAAGGCGATATTCCAAATGTCTGTCGTCCAAAAGGTTCTGACCCACTATGGAAATTTCGATGGTGCTGACTGGACTCCAAGTAAGACCCACATCAGCTGTTATGTAGTCATCAAATATAAATCCTGAAGATCCCCTGGAATCGCGACCGAAACTTTCATCGACATAGCGGAACCACAGGTTTAGAGCCAGGTTATCGCAGAGGTCTATCTCAGAACGCAGGGAAACCTGATGATCTGGACTCGTTGGAACCTGTGCAATATTGCTATTTTCCCTTGGCAGATCAATACTGGTATTCAAATAGCTATAAGCCAAATGCAACCGCGCCCAATCACTGACATACCAAGCTATCGCCAATTCTATGCCGTAAGTCTCGCCTTTTATTTCATTGGCATAGACCAAGGGTAATTCTACATAAGAACCCTTGGAACCAAAATCACCAACTTTGTTATTTTGGAGCCTGCTATAGTCATTGTAGAATGCAGTAACATCGAAGGACAGAAATCTAGCTGGAATGAACCGGTAACCCAATTCATACGCGATCACTTCTTCTGATTGATAATCCTGATTGCCGACGCTGAATATCGCAAGGGGAAGCGAAGCAGGGTTATCTGGATCAGCAGCGGGTACAACAGTTAGCAGAATTTTAGAGTGGTGTTCGGTGCGGGCAGGAGTCCGTACCGCCCGTGAAACAGCACCCCAGAATTTGTGTTGCTTATAGGGCGCCCACAATAAACGGGCTGTGGGTTGCACTTCAAATCCGCTGTAGTCATTATGTTCAAACTTGGATCCTAGCGTCAACCATAACTGGTTCTTCAACAACGTGATTTCATCATGAACAAATCCGCTGAACAACTGGTCATTGCGGCTATCCGGATCGAATGACATTGAGACTAGATCACTATAGCGATCATGATAATAACGATATCGCAAACCCCAAATAAAGTCATGATCGGAGATAGTCGAATAGCGATGCTGAAAATCTATATCAATAGTATCCCGTTCATCCCGAGCAAAGAGTTCGTGGCGGTCAGAAATATCGAAAGATAATTTTAAGGTGTAGTCGACCGTTGGCGAGAGAATATGTTGCCATGTCAGCGCCAGGTTTAAACCCCAGACATTCGCATTATCTTGAAAAGTCTCCGTAAAGGGTGGGGTAAGCTTTGGCAACTCCACTGTTTGATTGAGATTTCCACTATATAAATCACCTTGCAGGGTGATCAAATCTTTTTTGAAACTGTGCGAATCTAACCGAAAACCAGCTTTTACCATATCCCATTGGTCTTCGGCTTTGTCTCCCCCCGGTTGTTCAAAATCATCCCGCATAAATCCCTTAACATAAAACCGTCCGTAGTTTCTGCCTGGTAAAGCCCCTCCATAACGGAACGCGCCGAAAACACGTTCTTCCGTCCCTCCTCCCGCTATCAGCAAACTTCCTTGGGTTTCCGCGGTATGTTTGGTAATAATATTAATTACACCATTTACTGCATTTGCCCCCCATAGAGCCGCACCGGGACCACGAATAACTTCAATACGTTCTACATCTTCCAGCAATACATCTTGTACTTCCCAATAAACACCCGAGAATCCAGGCGTATAGACACTACGGCCATCGATAAGAACTTGGAGCTTGTTGGCAAACCGATCATTGAAACCCCTGGCTGAAACTGCCCATTTATTCGAATCAATACGGGCAATGTGTAAACCGGGTACCATCCGTAACGCGTCGGGAATGTTAGTAACGCCCGAATGCAATAGATCGTCGTTGCTGATCACAAAGATTGCGGCAGCCGCATCGCTTTGTAATTGTGGCTTCTTGGATACTGACGTGACTTCGACGTTAAGCAAATCCTCCATGCTGAGTTCAAGGATTTGACTGTTGCTGGTTTGGGAAGACGTTTGCTGACCAGCCCAGAGAATACAGCTGAAAAGACCATGACCCAAGACTAAAACAACCTTACCAATAAATTTTCCAGTCATTTCTTTGATTCCTTTTCGTCCATGCAAGTATTGCGTGTCCATACTTATGCCTTTTGCGTTTAAGAATGCCCGTTTTGAGTGGGTATAATTTCATGAAGGGAGGAGGCATAGCCATCTATTTCAAGCTTCTATAACGATGTACTTCGCGAAAAGATGCGTGCTGAAAATGGGTATCTTGAACGAGAAAGGTATGCAGTGTCTATAGATCAAATCAAAACGGCATACCCCGTGACATATTGCCTTTTATACCCCGCATCATATTAGCCATATTGCCTTTTTTGAACTTCTTCATCATTTTTTGCATTTGCTTATGCTGTTTCAACAGCCGGTTGATGTCTTGAATTTGGGTACCCGAACCCATGGCAATCCGGCGTTTCCGTGAGCCGTTGAGATTTGCAGGAAACCGGCGTTCATCAACTGTCATGGAATCGATAATAGCGACTAATTGAAATAACTGTTTATCGTTTACCTTTTCTTTAACGCCAGAGGACACATCACCCATACCTGGTATTTTCTCCATCATCGCGCCAACCCCTCCCATCTTTTTCATTTCCAGCAATTGACCCCGGAAATCCTCCAGATCAAACCCCTGCCCCTTATGGATTTTCTTGGCCAGCTTCTCGGCTTTTTCCTTATCTACTTTTTGCTCGATGTCTTCTATCAGGGAAAGGATGTCCCCCATCCCCAGGATACGCGAAACAAGTCGATCGGGATGGAATAGTTCCAGGGCTTCCGTCTTTTCGCCAACTCCCATGAACTTAATGGGTTTGCCGGTTATATGGCGAATGGAAAGAGCAGCCCCACCTCTGGCATCGCCATCAGTCTTGGTTAATATAACACCGGTCAGTGGTAACGCATCATTAAAGGCTTTGGCGGTATTAGCAGCATCTTGACCCGTCATACTATCGACGACAAAAAGTGTTTCCACCGGATTGACTGCGGCATGCAGTTTTTTGATTTCATCCATCATCTTGTCGTCGATATGGAGACGGCCCGCGGTATCTACGATGACGACATCCAGAAAACGCTTTTTCGCTTCGTCAATTGTGCTGATCGCAATTTGAACTGGATCTTCGGTGGTTTCAGAGGGGAAAAAATCAACCGAAACCTCTTCCGCCAAGGTTTTTAGCTGCTCGATAGCGGCAGGGCGGTATACATCCACACTGACAACGCCAACAGTTTTTTTCTGATTTTCCTTTAACCACCTTGCCAGCTTTGCTACTGTCGTGGTTTTACCCGCCCCTTGAAGCCCAGCCATCAATATAATGGCTGGAGGAACAGCGGCAAGATTAAGCCCTTCATTGGCTTCCCCCATTACGCTGATTAATTCACTTTCAACGATTTTTACCAATGCCTGCCCCGGCGTCAGGCTTTTCATTACTTCCTGGCCCAACGCTCGCTTTCTTACCCGGTCGATGAAGGCCTTAACGACCGGCAGAGCAACATCTGCCTCAAGTAGCGCCTTGCGCACTTCTCGCAGGGTATCCTTAACATTATTTTCAGTAAGCCGCCCTTGGCCGCGGACTTTCTTAAACGAGTGTTTTAACCGATCACTGAGGTTGTCAAACATAGATTAAATTACCTTTTGAAAATCTGGCTAATCAGTTCGCCACTATTTTGGTTCAGAACAGGTAAAAAACACGCAGTTTAAAGGGATAAACGTACTTTTTTGACGCTGGTATGGAGCAAATATTAGGGGTAAGCTGAATAGTACCTTTGGAAATCTCTTCATCTTAACGGTACATTATGCCAGACTAACACACAAAAATAACTATCGACCCTAATCGTAAAATGAACTCTTTACTGCTCGGCATAATCGGTATTCTGCTTTACCTGCTAGCAACGGTGCTTTCTATCAAGTCGATTAGACAAACAGACAGCGATAGGGTTGGCTACAGGCGTTTGTTCACCCCCCTGCCGCTCGCAGGGCTCGCCGCGATTTTTCACACTGCATCACTTCTGCTAAGTTATGTTCAGGCAGGCTCAATAGATTTTAGTTTTTTCCCCATCAGTTCTCTGGTCTCATTGATTGTTGTTGTACTATTACTCATCACGGCTCTCAATAAGCCCGTTGAAAAACTGGGTATTATAATTTTCCCCACAGCGGCTATCTTATTGAGTTTAAGCCACTTACTACCAACAGAACATACTTTATTAGAAAACCCCTCGCCAGGAATGGAAATACACATTCTATTTTCCATCCTGGCTTTTAGCTTATTGAACATCGCGGCGGTTCAGGCGCTTTTACTGGCGTTACAAGATTGGCAACTCCACAACCGCAATCCCAACTGGTTTATACGATCATTTCCTCCGTTACAAACCATGGAAACACTGTTATTTCAAATGATTGCTGTAGGTTTAGGATTGCTGACTGTATCATTAGGTAGTGGTTTTTACTTTTTGCATGACCTGTTCGGACAGCATCTGGCCCATAAAACCGTTTTGTCACTCATTGCCTGGTTCGTTTTTGGTGTATTACTTTGGGGCAGATCTATTTTCGGGTGGCGTGGACAAACTGCGATTCGCTGGACATTAGGTGGCTTCGCCACATTAGTGCTGGCCTACTTTGGCAGTAAGTTGGTATTGGAAATCATCCTTGATCGGGTATGAACATCGGCAAAGCACAAAGCAAAGTCACCAAGCGGGTGAATTTCATAGGGAACTTTAGATTGACAAAACACTCAATATCAGCAATAGTTAAGTAACTTTTACGTAAAAAACACGCATGAGGTCATAATGAAAACCAAAGAAAAAATCCGTATGAGCCTGGACTTATCGAAAGATCTTTACGAAAAGCTGGAATCGCTGGCCGATAACCAGCATGTCTCGAAAAGCGATATTCTACGCAAGGCATTGGGGTTGATGGTCGTTGCAACAGACGCCAAGAACCAGCACAAGAAACTCGGTGTATTTAGCGCAGAAGACCGATTGGAAAAGGAAATTGTCGGAATCTAACCTACCCAGACAAGCACCCAAAATCGATGTCGGATCGCTATTCCCTAATAGCGACGTTAAACTCGCTGTTCAACCACCCGAATCAGATGATGATGCTAAAGTTCGGCGATTCAAAGAAATTATTGGCTTCTTATTGGCAGTTTTCATCGTTTTAACAACGATGGCCATCGCTATTTATCTTTTGTTCTTCCACGCAGAATCCAATGCCACTGAAAAAAAGTGGGCACTCGGTTCAATCAGTACAGTACTCGGTGCGGTCGGTGGCTACCTGGTCGGTCGCAAAGGCCTGTGAAATAGGATTCTATACCTTTTTCGAGTTCAAGATGCCCGTTTTGGGTGGTAGACTTTCGTGAAGGGCCAGGCATAGAAGCGCAGGAAGAGTCATCTCTTTCAAGGTTCTATAACCGACGCTCTTCGCGAAAAGATGCCTGCTAACGCTTTACAGTAACCGCTTGAAGGCTCGTCCGAAGGACGCTAACCTACCTGTGTCGTCGTTACTTAACAGAGATGACTTTACCTCTACCCCGCACGACGACGCCTTAGTTCTGAACGCATAAAAAGTTAGCGCTGAACCGATAACTTGGACTGGACGACGTACTGTGCTCCTTCAAAGCTTTCTAGGAGCCTGTCCGAGAATAGAAGCCGCAGCGAGGGCAATCCATTTTGAGTCAGATTTTTCGATCATTTGAGGCGAATAGTGGGCCTATTTAACGAAAATGATCGGGAAATCTGGCCAAAATGGACTTTTCCGCAGTAGGTTCTCTATTCTCGGACAGGCTCCTAGTGACTTACCTCAACACGGGAACCCTTGGTCTGCTCTATTTTAGCAAGCATCTCGTTGAACCATGGCGTATCAATGTCAAATGGTTTGCCCCCCTTAATCCGTGGGAATTCAATGGCTCTGAGGATGCCATTTTGATCTTCGTCATGACCGATTACACCAGACTCACGTCGGAATGCACATTCGACAGCCAGATCCGCACATGACTTGATAAGGCGAATATCCTCGACATTAGCCGCCGAAGCACGGGAGAAATAACCGGATTTCTGGATAAGCGTTTTTTCTGCACCAATCATCTCCGCAAACTGCTCACCGAACCATTTGCCCGGATTGACGGCATCAAGTTTAATATGACCAAATGCATCACGGGGTACTTCCTGACCTTTCGCTTCCATTTCGGCCACAATAGACGCTACACCCGCGCCCTCTGAAACGAAAATATTGACACAATCCACTTTATCCATCACGGCACGAAGCCGATTTGCCTCATCTGCAAGATCAACATTCATTTCGGGAATGAAAATACCATGGACTTCAAAGGCAGCACGATCTAAACCCATTTCCGGAAGCCATTCTGAACGATCAAGGAGTTTCCTGTATTCCGCAGCGGTGGCCGCCGTAAGCCATCCACAGCTACGTCCCATAACTTCATGAACAATGAGCATACGGGGATTTGAGTTGTTCTCCGCAACAACATTGGAAAAATAGTGTGCACCCTGTTCCGCAGCGGTCCAGGCGCCTAATGATTGCTTAATGGGAATAACGTCGTTATCGACAGTCTTGGGTAGACCGATCACCGTTAGCCCATAGTTATTATTTGCCAGAAACGCAGCAAGATCAGCAGCAGCGGTATTGGTATCATCGCCACCAATGGTATGGAGAATATCCACACCATCTTTAATGAGTTGGTCGGCAGCAACTTTCTGTGGATCTTGCCCTTCTTCGACCAAACCACGCTTCACACAATCCTGGACGTTAGTTAATTTGACCCGGCTGTTACCGATGGCTGAGCCACCAAAACGGTGAAACAATCCCGCTTTTTCGCGAATTTCCGGAGTCACTTTATAAGCGTCCCCAAGCAGGAGTCCTTTATAACCACTCCGATAACAGATGATTTCAATGGAAGGATCGATTTCGCTGTAGCGTTCGATAAGGCTACCGATAGCTGAATTGAGGCAGGGAGCCAAGCCACCCGCAGTGAGAATTGCAACTTTATTTGGTTTTGTCATGATGCTGTTACGATTTTACGTGGAGATAATAAAAGTTAAATAATGTACACTAATCGCCACATAATTCCCACCCTCTGGAGGCGTCGGTAGTATGAACGAAATTATCAATAGCAAGTCTGGCGTATAATTACCACACCGACTCAGCATCAGGTCAACAACTTTGCACCGCGAATCCAAAACTCGTTCTCCAATCTATGATCGTCTCAAAGTAGATTGCAGTAATTGCAGCTTAAGCAGCCTTTGTATTCCCCGTGGCCTGAAGAAAGAAGACATTAGTAAGCTCAGTGATGTAGTGTCGACCCAAAAGACCTTGGGTCGCCGCGACTATCTTTATCACGAAGGTGACCCTTTCCGGGGCTTGCTTTCGTTAAAATCCGGAACTTGCAAAATAGTAAGCACCAGCAACGAAGGCAAAGAACATATTCTGGGCATGTTGCTGCCCGGCGAGCTTTTTGGCTTTGATGCGCTTTCTACCGATGTTCATACCTGCTCCGCCATTGCCCTGGAAACCATCAGTTACTGTGAACTGCCCGCCAATCAATTAGAAGATATCTGTCTCAAGGTTCCGGGGCTAATGAGGGAATTATTCCGCCATACCGGTGAACAAATAGTCGATGACAGTAACATGATCGTCCTCAACAGAAGCCCAGCCGACCAACGTCTCGCCACTTTCCTGGCCAGTCTTTCCGACCGCTATAGTCGCCGGGGATTCTCCGCGGTAGATTTTAACTTGAGCATGACCCGGCAGGAAATAGGAAACCACTTAGGATTGGCTCTGGAAACAGTCAGTCGATTGCTGAAACAATTTGAGCAAAAACACCTAATTGTCGTTCAAAACAAAAATATCCATATCCACGACATCGAAGCACT
>JAZGGE010000068.1:0-5002 GCA_036480195.1 Methylococcales bacterium | reverse complement strand
TGACGGAGTGCTAGATATATTTTACTGAAAGAATCTCGTATTCCTTTTCCCCGCCCGGCGTTTGAACCAACGCAACATCTTCCACTTCCTTACCAATTAACGAACGGGCGATGGGTGAGGTAACGGATATGCGATTTTCTTTTACATCTGCCTCATCCTCACCCACAATTTGATAAGTTACCACTTTCTCCGTATCCAAATCCTCTATTTCCACTGTTGCTCCGAATACAACTTTTCCTTTTACATGTAATGTCGTAACGTCAATAACTTGGGCATTCGATAGCTTTCCTTCTATTTCAGCAATCCGTCCCTCGGCAAAACCTTGCTGCTCTCTCGCTGCATGATATTCTGCGTTCTCTTTTAAATCTCCATGGGCTCTCGCTTCTGCGATTGCCTGGACAATTCTCGGTCGAACTACAGTTTTCAGTTCCTGCAGCTCCTTCCTCAGCTTGTCAGCGCCGGTAACGGTGAGAGGAACTTTAGTCATTTTCTATCTCCCTACGAGTCTTATTTGGATTTTAGGTTTATTCAAATCGGTGATGCAATGTCTGTAAACAATTGACCTGATTATTCTCAAGTTCATTCAAAGCAAGGCAAATAGCGCGAGCTCCAGCCAATGTTGTGGTATAGGTGACTTGCTTCTGTAACGCTTCTCTACGGATAGTGAAGGAATCAATTATTGCTTTTTTGCCTTCTGTTGTATTGATAATCAAATCGATTCCTCTATTTTTTATTCGATCAACGATATGAGGTCGGCCTTCGTTGACTTTATTCACAATTTCACACGCTATCCCCGCATCGTTTATCACTTCAGCCGTGCCCCGTGTTGCAACCAGATCGAATCCCTTATCAACCAAATCCTTGGCAATAGGAGCAATTTTCAATTTATCCGCATCACGTATACTAATAAATACTGTTCCATGACTGACTATAACAACCCCTGCAGCCTTTTGGGCTTTGGCATAGGCCTCTCCAAAATTTACACCTACACCCATCACTTCACCAGTGGATTTCATTTCGGGGCCTAATAGGGGGTCAACACTGGGAAATTTAATAAAAGGAAATACCGCCTCTTTTACAGAGAAATAATCGGGAATACGCTCTTCACTGGCACCTTGTTCTTCGAGTGACTTTCCTACCATACATCTGGCTGCAATCTTGGCCAATGGGTAACCGGTTGCTTTGGAAACGAATGGCGCGGTTCGTGACGCCCGGGGGTTAACCTCCAGGATATAGATATCATCCCCCTTTATTGCAAATTGGGTATTCATGAGACCAACTACACCCAATCCACGCGCCAAATGCCTGACCATTTCTCGAAGTTGGTCTTGCAATGATTGTGATAAATCGTAAGGTGGAATAGAACAGGCTGAATCACCAGAATGCACCCCTGCTTGTTCGATATGTTCCATCAATGCCCCAATCAAGACATTATTTCCGTCACAAACGGCGTCTACATCCATTTCCACCGCGTCATCAAGAAACTGATCCAGCAAGACCGGGGATTCGTTGGAAACACTGACGGCTTCACGCATATAACGCTGAAGATCCTCTTCGTTAAAAACGATTTCCATCGCCCTTCCACCCAGTACGTAGGAAGGCCGAACTACTAACGGATAATTAAGTTCACGGGCGCCCACGATCGCCTCCTCAACAGACTTTGCTGTTCGATTGGGAGGTTGCCTGATACCGAGTTTATCAACCAATTTCTGAAACCGTTCCCGATCTTCCGCCAAATCGATGGAATCCGGTGATGTTCCAATAATTGGCGCGCCTGCATCTTCCAATGCTTTTGCCAGCTTCAATGGTGTTTGGCCACCGAATTGGACAATTACACCTTTCGGTTTCTCCAGATCAATAATTTCCAGTACATCTTCCAGCGTTAACGATTCGAAATACAGGCGGTCAGAAATATCGAAGTCAGTGGATACCGTCTCCGGATTGCAATTCACCATTATCGTTTCATACCCATCCTCCCTCAGTGCCAAAGAAGCATGGACACAGCAGTAATCAAACTCTATCCCCTGGCCGATACGATTGGGACCACCACCTAAGACAATAATCTTTTCCCGATCCGAAGGATCAGATTCGCATTCATCTTCATAGGTGGAATAGAGATAGGCAGTCGTTGAAGCAAATTCGGCAGCGCAGGAATCGATCCGTTTATAAACCGGTCTGATTCCGTTTCTATGGCGCAATGCTCGAACATTACTTTCTTTGGTATTAAGTAAAAAAGCGAGCCTCGAGTCAGAAAAGCCTTTCCTCTTTAAACGAAACAAGTCATTCGCATCCAGGGTCGCCAGTGTTTTAGCTTCTAAAGAAAACTCGGCCTTCACCAAATCTTCAATTTGGGCAAGAAACCAGGGGTCAATATGGCATAAATCCTGAATTTTCTGAAACGTCATCCCAAAACGAAATGCATCCGCCACATACCAGAGTCGTTCCGCCCCAGGGTGGGCAAGCTCCCTTCGCAGGATATTTCGAACTCCTTCACCCTCTAAATTGACCTTTTCGACCAAACCATCAACGCCTGTTTCTAGACCCCGTAAAGCTTTCTGCAAAGACTCCTGAAAGGTCCGTCCAATCGCCATCACTTCACCAACCGATTTCATTTGGGTGGTCAAACGATCATCTGCCTGGGGGAATTTCTCAAAGGTAAATCGTGGTACTTTGGTTACCACGTAGTCGATCGTCGGTTCGAATGAAGATGGCATTGCCCCATCTGTTATCTCGTTCCTCAATTCATCCAGGGAATATCCCACGGCGAGCTTAGCCGCAACTTTTGCGATGGGAAAACCAGTAGCCTTTGATGCAAGCGCTGAGGATCGTGATACTCTGGGATTCATCTCGATCACAATCAACCGTCCATTTTCCGGGTTAATGGCAAACTGTACGTTTGATCCACCAGTGTCCACGCCGATCTCCCGCAACACTGCGATTGATGCGTTTCGCATCAGTTGATATTCTTTATCAGTTAGTGTTTGTGCTGGGGCGACAGTAATGGAATCTCCGGTATGAACTCCCATAGGATCCAAATTCTCTATGGAGCAGATAATGATGCAATTGTCTTTCGAATCACGCACCACTTCCATTTCGAATTCCTTCCAGCCCAGCACCGACTCCTCAATCAATAATTCGCTGGTGGGCGATAACTCCAATCCCCGTTCGCAAATTTCAGTAAACTCGTCTCCGTTATATGCGATTCCCCCACCGCTCCCTCCTAAGGTAAACGAAGGGCGAATGACGGCTGGAAAACCTATTTTCTCGAGTACCTCCTGTGCTTCATTCAGAGAATGAGCAACACCCGCTCGGGGGGTTCCCAACCCAATTTTAGCCATCGCCTTGCGAAACAGATCACGATCTTCCGCTTTGTCGATAGCTTCCTTGGAGGCACCAATCAGTTCAACGTCAAACTGTCTTAGTACACCTTCCCGATCCAGATCCAAAGCACAATTCAATGCAGTTTGTCCCCCCATAGTTGGTAGAAGTGCGTCGGGTCGCTCTTTTTCTATAACTCTGGCTACAGTCTGCCAATCCAGGGATTCAATATAGATAGAATCAGCAGTATCTGGATCGGTCATGATGGTCGCTGGATTGGAATTAACCAAGACCACCCGATAACCTTCTTCCCGCAAAGCGCTGCAAGCCTGGGTACCTGAATAATCAAATTCGCAAGCTTGACCTATCACGATAGGACCCGCACCTAACAGCAAAATAGACTTAATATCTGTTCTTTTTGGCATTATTCTTATGTGGTGTAACTTACGGCGGCGTTATGCGCTTCGGTTCGAATTCATCATTTCGATAAATTGATCAAACAGTGATTCAACATCATGGGGGCCAGGACTTGCCTCTGGATGGCCCTGAAAGCCTATCGCCGGACAATCAATCCTTTCTACACCTTGTAGACTACCATCAAATAAAGACCGATGAGTTGGCCGTATAGTGTCAGGCAAACTTTCCTCGTCTACTGCAAACCCATGATTTTGGCTGCTAATCATCACTTGACCGGTCGTCAAATCCTGCACAGGATGATTTGCACCATGATGTCCAAATTTCATTTTAATCGTTTTGGCACCACTGGCGAGAGACAACAGTTGATGGCCAAGGCAAATACCGAACAGGGGGATTTTCTCATTTAAAAACTGTTTTATCGCCTCGATAGCATAACCACAAGGTTCAGGGTCTCCCGGCCCATTGGAAAGGAAAATACCATCGGGATTCATTGCCAGCACTTCGTCGGCTGACGTCGTTGCCGGAACCACTGAAATGGTACAACCCCGGTCAGCCAAAATTCTCAAGATATTACGCTTAACGCCAAAATCGTAGGCTACAACTGAAAACTTATCCAATGTTGGCTTCTGATACCCGTTATCAAGATCCCAGACACCTTCTTTCCAAGTGAAAACACTGTCCGCAGTGACTTCCCTGGCTAAATCCATTCCTTGAAGTCCCCTGAATTCCTTCGCTTTAATTACAGCCTCGGATGCATCAGCAGCATCCCCTGCCCAGATACATGCTTTTTGTGCCCCTTTATCCCGAAGAATTCGAGTTAATTTTCGGGTGTCGATCTCCGCAAGCGCTACAACGTCGTGTTTTAACAAATATTCACTTAAGGACATTTCGCTACGCCAATTACTTATCTGTAACGGTAGATCACGAATAACTAATCCGCTTGCAAATATTGTGGCAGATTCATTGTCCTGGTCATTCACTCCAACATTCCCGATATGCGGATAGGTCAAAGTAACAATCTGCCTCGCATAGGAGGGATCGCTCAAAATTTCCTGATATCCAGTTAGCGCAGTATTGAATACCACTTCGCCAACAGCATAACCCTCAGCTCCGATGGAAATGCCCTGAAAAACTGTGCCGTCTTCCAACGCTAACAGTGCGGATTGCTTCAACAATATCTCCTCTTAAACATACAAAACGGGACGAATCTATTGAGATTCTTCCCGTTGCGAAATGGAATAGCTATTTCGTACACACATCCAAGAAG
>JAZGGE010000067.1:0-6232 GCA_036480195.1 Methylococcales bacterium | reverse complement strand
TTCAGGTTTTATCTAATGGCGGTTCCATAACACATTGAATCACGAACTCCGCTATCAACCTTCTAGAGCCCTCAATACCTGGAAAACAAAAGCAGCGTGACTCCATGCTTCGGATCGCGTGGTTAGCCCCAGCCGAACAATGACTAAATTATGCGAGGGCACCACAGCAAGAAGTTGACCTTCATAACCTAACGCAAAATTGGCATTCTTTGGTACGGCAATCGCTTTGCTCTCTTCACTCCTCCTGTTAATTTTCAGCCAAAAATGGGCACCGTACTCTCCATTAGGTGACTGTGGTGTTGGAGTTGTGCTGTAGGCCACCCAACCTTCCGGTAAAATACGGTTACCATTCCAGACGCCGTCCTGGAGATATAAGCAACCAAGACGAGCCCAGTCTCTGGCCGTTGCATACATAAACGAAGAGCCAACAAAGGTACCCGACGCATCCGGCTCAATAATCGCGTTGTACATACTCAATCGATCGAATAGCTCAGTTCGGGGAATCGTCAAATAGTCCCGATCTGAACCGCGGTATGCATTTCGCAGCACTTTAGCAAGGATATTCGTCGTTCCACTGGAGTAAGACCATCGTTGACCCGGTGACGCAGCCAATCTTTTATGGATTGCATACCCTGAAGCGTTTCCAACCCCCAAAAGCATGTTTGTGACATCATCAAGGGGATTGCTATAATTTTCTGAAAAATCCAGCCCATCTGTCATCCTAAGTAACATATCGAGGGTGATATTGGCCCGCTGATCTCCCTTCCCTCTCCACTCGGGCAATAACGCCCGGTCTTGAAGTGATAGCTTTCCCTCTCGGACGGCAATACCCACTAACGTATTCACAACACTTTTGGCCATTGACCAACCCGCCAAGGCGCTGTCAGACGAAAATTCCGGTGAATACCGTTCCGCGATAATACGACCGTTCAACACCACAATCATAGCTCGGGTTTGGCGAAAGCCCTTCGTCGGAGGCTCCGAAAAAGCATCGTCAAGCACCTGATTCAATTTATTAATCGTCGTGGCTGAGGGCTGCAGTTCCGTTTGATTCGTTTCATCCAGGAACACGTCACTGCTATTTTGACTTACTGCAATTTGCGAGACGAATAACGCACTGTTCTGGTGCAGTAGTTCTTGAGACTCACCGATCAGCAATGTACAGCCTAACCCCGGCCTAAAAATAGCCTTACGTTCAAAAAGTCCAAAAGTTGACGAAGTGACCGAACGGTTCTCCCTGTCAATTGAAGCGTTAAAAAAACGTAAAAAGGCAAGAGAATCGATTTCAATATCGTTCGTTAATATTGATTTTGAAGATCGGCCTGAAACAAATACGCCTGAACAAAGCACCTTCGCCTTATACGCAGTACCGAGAGGAATCGCTCGATAAAGGAAATAGCCGCTAAGACTTATTAAAATCAAACTGAAAATCAACAAAAATCGAAGCAAAACCTTCTTGGAAGATCCTATTTCTAATAGCATTGTCGTAGTTGCACAGCGTATACCTCTCACGTTCAACAATACCCATTTTCAGCACGCATCTTTTCACGGAGGACGTCGTTGTAGAAGCTTGAAAGAGATGACTCTTCCTGCGCTTCTACGCCTAGCCCTCCACAAAATTTTACCAACTCAAAACGGGCATTCTTAAACGCGAAAGGTATATAAAACCTATAGGGCAATTAACACTTCATTGATGTAGATCAATGTTACGTCAATTAGTGAGCGTTCATGAAACAAAAGTATTGTTTTGTTTCATCCCTACAGTCTAATCTAGTTCTTTTTCCAAACCGGCTCGATCCTCAATCTCAACATAAAATTAAGATACCGTAATGATTGAACCCGTCGCTCTAAAAGATTTCTTCATCACGTTTTTTTCTGCCGCTTTAATTATATTGGCCGGGGCAAGCTACGCCCTGCTGTTTGCTTGGTCCAAAGTCAATCCAAATAACCGAATTAAAGTATTTGCCTATTTATCCTATGTTGTCCTGCTCGCTGCGGTATACCGGCTGACCCTTGCAGCCAATTTAACAGGATATTGGCAGATTCTGTCTTATGTCATGGTTATTGGATACTTCTTTGCGCCCATTGGCATTTGGTATTTATGCGACAAAACACACAACAACCATTCTATAACAACAGCGCTGGAGGAGGAGAAATGAGCGAAACACCACTATGGGCTTCGGAAACATTTTGGAAAAAAACAGCTGTGTGGGTCACTGCCGGCTCTTTTTTGATTTTAGTTGTTTTAACCTTTGACTCATTAAAGCAAACTACCGTCGGCACAAGTCGCGTTCCTGCTTACTCGGTCATTAATAAAAATATTGATTACCAATATAATGAAAAGCTAAGGAAGTTTATGCCCGTTATCGGTGATGAAGAGCTATTGTTTGGAAAAAAACACAGCGAAGAAGAAGCAGAACAACTGGTTACGCTAGGCAAGAAAACCACTCAGGCTAAAAACTGCATGAATTGTCATACGTTGTTGGGGAATGGGGCTTATTATGCACCCGATTTGACTAAAGCATGGTTGGATCAAGGCTGGATATCAACAGCAATGCGTGAGGACATGATGATCAAATTTCTAATGGATCCCGAAAACAATGCCCGCACTTATGGCAGTAATCGCAAAATGCCAAATTTGGATATTACGAAAGAAGAAGCAAGAGGTATTGTGGCTTTTCTAAAATGGATGTCAAGTATTGATACCAATGGATTTCCCTATAATTTCACAACGATTGAAGCAGAGGACTAAGCATGAGTACAAATGCAGAAGGGATCAGCCCAAACCCGAATAATCCGGTAGATAAATTAAAAAAGTCTTCAATTGCTTTTAAATCCTGGTTGAACATCGATAGCAGCAATCTGGATGAGGGTCAAAAACTAGCCGTTAAGTATTTTACCGCTGCTGTCGTCCTGTTTATTTTCCAAATACTGTTCGGCTTGTTAGCCGCCGCACAATTCATCTTCCCAGGTTTTCTATACGAAATCCTGGATTTTAGCGTCAATAGAATGATTCACATCAATGCCATGATTCTATGGATGTTGTACGGCTTTATTGGCTGTGTCTATTGGTTTATGGAAGATGAAAGTGGTACAGAGGTTGTTGGCTTAAAGTATGGTGTCATCGGTTTCTGGGTGTTAACCGCAGCAGTAGCGGTTGTCGTATTGGTCTTTTTGTTTATTCAGATAGGCGCCGGTAACGACACCACACTCTGGCTTATTAATGAAGGGCGTGAATATATCGAGGCCCCACGTTGGGCTGATATCGGTATCGTTGTCGTTATGCTGATTTTCCTTTATAACGTGGTCGCCACCTTCAGCAAAGGGAAATGGTCGGGGATTGCAGGTGTTTTAGTATTTGATCTATTAGCGCTGGCGGGACTTTATGTAGCAGGAATGTTCTACATGACCAATATCACCCATGAGCAATATTGGTGGTGGTGGGTCATTCACCTGTGGGTGGAAGCCACCTGGGAAGTATTGGTAGGCGTCATTATGGCGTGGTCACTGATGAAACTCTTGGGTGTCAGACGCAAAATCGTACAAACTTGGCTCTATATCGAAGTGGCATTAATGTTTGGTTCCGGGATTTTAGGGCTTGGACACCACTATTTCTGGATTGGCACCCCGGAATACTGGCTTTCCATCGGTGGATTTTTCTCTGCGCTTGAGCCTATTCCTCTTGTCGCTATGGTAGTACATTCGGTATACGATGCTGGTACCCATGCCTTTAAAAACTCCAACCATCCCGCGATGGCCTGGATTATCGCCCATGCGTTCGGAAATTTCTTTGGTGCCGGTGTCTGGGGATTTATGCATACCCTGCCGCAAATTAATCTCTATACCCACGGTACCCAATGGTCCGCATCCCATGGCCATCTGGCATTTTTCGGCGCTTACGCCACAATTAACATAGCGTTCTTCTATCTGGCCATTCAAAAATGGCGAGGCAATGTATGGATGGGTGCCGATCTCCCCAATCCATGGCGATGGAAATGGGCTTTGGGTCTACTGAATGCGGGCGTTGTTGGCATGACTATCGCGTTATTGATAGCAGGGTATGAACAGTCATTCATCGAGCGTGCTGTGGAAGGGTCAACCTGGAGTGGCTATTTTCAAGCACAAACACATCCATCATTCCTGTCAGCCATGAACTGGCGGATGTTCTTTGGCTTAATGACTGCCGCTGGTTTGGGATTGCTGGTTTGGGATTTACTGACAATTGGAAAGGGGGAAACCCGTAAAGCTGAAGCAATATCTCAAGCGTAGGTCGTTAGAAAAGTAGACCCCATTGATGGAATAATCCAATCGATGGAGTCTACTTTTAGATACATTCAATTAGGTCTAGAGGGTAGCGGTTCAACATTTGCGCGTTCCTGCCTTGTGCACTGAAGACAAATACTATTCCACCGTATATACCTCTCCCGACCAAAAACACCCATTTTCATCGCACATCTTTTCGCGAAGCACGTCGTTGTGGAACCTTCTACGGGTTCTACACCTAGCCCTTCACGAAAATCTACTCACTCAAAACGGGCATTCTTGAACACGAAAGGTAGACTTAAGGTAGATATATCGAGCATCTACCCGGGCCGTCAGAACCACGAATCGAAGATGAAACACATGAATCTACGCAACTTTTTGTGATGTTTGCAGTTTCTTCGCCAGTTGTCAGATCAAATTGCCTTACACCTCCATAAATCCATAATTCTAATTTAGGGTAAACACAGCCAATTGGTGTTTTACATTCGCCATCCAGGAAATCATATCCGTCAGAACATGCCTCATCAACCAGAGCAATCGGTAAATAAAACTGGTTTGCGATAAAAGTGGTACCTGTACCAGCAAACTCCTCAGTTTTCTTGTTGAATCCTGACGCAAGAAGAGCCCCATCCTTTGCAATAATTGAATAAGCTGATTCTAATTGCTTTTGTGTCGCACCCACTTTTTCCAAATTGATATTAGATATGGACCGAACTGTATCGCGGTTCAAAACGTATTGGTCTGTGGAAAAGCAGGGGGTGGTAATACATCGGATACCATTGTCTTCAAGACCGATGAATATTCCTCGTGCTTTTTGTTTCGTCGCAGATAGGTATCCCGCTTTGGCTTTGAATATACCCAATGGTTTTACAGACATACCGAGAGAATCGGCATCCTTGGTTTGAATTTCTCCTTGAAGGAGAATTGAAGTTTGAGAGTGAATAGTGCTAACAGCCTGGTTAAATACCTTTAAATTGATCGATGCAACATAGCACTCTTCTCGCATTTCTCCATCAGCACATCGTGTGCTTCGCTTATTGACCTCCCTGACGAAATACCCACCGCACCACGGCGCTGCACACCTTCTAAAATCATGACGTGCGGTAAAAAAACCATGTTGATCAAATTCATCATTTGATCCTACCTTTATCACTTCGGCAATAAATTCGTATTCTTCCAATGGACCGTCAAATGCACGTGAGTCTATAGTTCCAGAAACCTTTAGTTGTTCACCATCAAAACTAAAATCAAACCTGCGCGATACACCATTATTGCTCTCGTTTGGATCAGTGGGAAGCCTAAATGATAAATCTGGAGAGGTAGAAATGTAAGCATTAGAAAATTCAACTGAATCATCCGATATTTCAGCTGCAAAGGTACCGAACAGCTTGGCTACCTGGCTTGTACAGGTGTTACGAAAACAGCGTGCGCCTGTTTGTTTTACCTGCCCTGCACTAATTTCAAACTGGAAAGACTGGTTAGCACTTACAGAACCATAAGGTACTAATATAAAGCTTAATAATAGCAATAAAAATATTTCACTCGGTTTTATCATTTTTATCTCCAATCGGGTAGGATCCAAGAAACTATTCTTGTATCTAAATTTAGGCGCGTTAGTCCATGATGGATGCAGATCTAAAGTTAAGAATAATTCTTAAATTATCTCTTAAACTATCTCTTAAACTAATTGATTTTACTCTGATATTAAAATGTACTGAAATCGGCCTCTACCATCGAAATCCTTCCCCGTAGCCCTACCAAATTCGAGAAAACAGTATTATTCAATCAGATTTCCCACTAGGAGGTTGTCCGAGAATAGAAGCCGTAGCGAGGGAAACCCATTTTGAGTCAGATTTTTAGATCATTTGAGGCGAATAGTGGGCTATTTAACGAAAATGATCGGACAATCTGGCCAAAATGGGCTTTTCCACAGTAGGTTCTCTATTCCCGGACAGCCTCCTAGTACGTA
>JAZGGE010000066.1:0-6735 GCA_036480195.1 Methylococcales bacterium | reverse complement strand
TTCCTCAACTGGTTAATGCTTTTGGGGATAATAATACCTCTTTCGCTTAATAAGCCTCTTGTTTGATTCGCCAAAGCCGTACGTTTTCCAATTAATCCATTTCGTATCGTATGAACCAGTTGAATATCCTGTTGTTCTATGGTTTTTATCATCACTACGCGTTTGTTTGGACGTGTCACTGCATCAAAAATACCAGCAGCATCATTAAAGTCATTTTTATTGCCAATCACAAAGCTTTTGACGTAACGGGCATTGAGTAAAATAACGTTATGTCCTAGTTTGATAAGTTCCCTTGCCCAATGGTGGGCACTCCCACAACCTTCAATGCCAATTAGGCTGACAGGATAGTTGGCGAAAAAAGATAATAACGCTACTCGCTTTAATTTTTT
The DNA here is from genome assembly GCA_036480195.1 of Methylococcales bacterium. Classification (GTDB taxonomy): domain Bacteria; phylum Pseudomonadota; class Gammaproteobacteria; order Methylococcales; family JAZGGE01; genus JAZGGE01. Next base: position 6,346 of record JAZGGE010000066.1, on the reverse strand, counting down.
CTTTATCGGCTTGTTGTCTTCATCATGACTGTACAGATGAAATATGTTTTTTGCTATATCTAAACCTATTACACTATTATTCATTTCAGACTCCTCTTTATTTTGCTAAAAATACCTCTCGTGCATTAGACAACGCAGAGGGGGGAGGAGTCCATATCATCACCTTGGGTCAAATCTTCTGTGTCAACGGGTTCTTGATCGGGTAACATCGCTTTATCACCCCAAGGCAACCCGGCATAGGCGATCACCGCTTGGCGTAACGGGGCGTTCGGTGCCAGAACACCATAATAGCGATGCCGATGTTTACGTGGCAGTGGAATCAGCAAGGCCAACTTATCCAGAAATTCCAGAGGTGTCAGCGTAAGAAGCTTTTGCCCATTGGGTCTCGGCTTGGGAAGCCGGTAAATCAGCCGCTGATTCTTCTCACTCCACTGCAGCCGTTCGCTGGCAAAAATCAGACGGGCACAGTAACGAAACAAACGTTCTAAACCTGCACGATCCCAGGCCGGTACGGTCACGTCGGCGTTCAGTGAAAATCCCCCGGCATGGCCCCACTCGCGCATGGCTTCCACCACTTCTGGGGAAAGCAGTTCACGTCGTTTAAACAGACGAAGGATCCGTTCTCTCACTTGGGCTTGCACCCCTGTGATCACTTCGGACGTTAAGGCGGCCTTATCAAACTGCACCGCATCGTCTTTAGTGCTAAACACGCCATCGATGATGCAACAGTGGAAATGGATATTACCATTGAGTGCCGAACCAAACCGATGAACAAAGGTGACCGCACCCAGTCGGGCATGTTCCGGCGCATCTGGACAGCATGAGTGAAGTGCCTTCTGCACGCTGTTCAGAAAAATCCGCAAGACGCGATTCAATACATCAACATCTCGGGCAAGAAAATACCGCAGTCGTTTGGGAAATGATAAAACCCACTGCCGTACTGGGACTTGGGGGAAGACATGATCAACAAGATGGGCAGCCGTCTCCACCATCCGCCGAGTATTGCAAGAGGGGCAGATGCCGCGTCCTTTATCCTAAATAAATCAGTCGAATCACGGTCTCTAGCACAAGATACTGATTCCACAGCACTTCAAAAAAATGCCCGCTTAACCGAATGGGTGAAGCTAAGATTTTTTTAAAGCACTGTGAAACCAGTATCCTGCACTATAATTCCGTTCTCAACTGATTTTTTTAGGTTTATAGGAATAAGCGATGAGAACATTGTAACCACAACCGGTACACACCGTGCGCGGGCAAACCCGTGGACCAGGTACCGCATTCCAGATACTTGCGAAAGCTAATTATCCCGGTCTGATCGACACTCAAAATTAGCGTCCATTTTTCCCAAATCTTGTGGGTTTAAATTAAGAAACGGTTTGATCGGATTTTTCCGTCCCTTTTTACCCACCGGCGGAATGCGTATCGTTGGGCCGTTGCGCACACCATTTTTTGCGACGATGAGCTCAGGATGATCAAACGGCGCTTTTTCAAAAGTAACACGGCGGTCTGTCAAAGACACCAAAAACTTAACCAAATCGCTTTTCTCAGCGTCGGTTAACCCTAATCGTTGAATATCTGGGTCGAGATCCGGCTGGTTGAAGTCACAAAAATATCCGCCGTTGTCGTAAAACTCCACCACTTGCCTGAGTGTCGCAAATGCACCGTTATGAAAATATGGACCGTTTAGTTGAATATTGCGCAGTTGCGCCGTTTTCATTGCGCCATCAACCGCTGCGCGTTGAAAATTGGGGTGCAGCCGTTCATTGAGTTCGCAACGTCCATTGTTATTACGATCGTTACAAACTAGCTCATTTTCATCCTCGGTAACTGCCGGGACATGGTTACCACCCTGAATATTAAACGGAATATCGATATCCAACACTTCCTCAAATAGCCGTTGGCGTGAGGAGGCTAATGGTGCACCGGTCGGGCCTTTTCCACCACGACCAAGATCCTCAACGGTCGGCGTCACACCGATGTTATAGAATCCGTTGTCGTAGATAGCAAAATCATTATTGCCCATCACCATGGGTTCGATAATGTTTTTGTTGTTTTGTGCATTGCGGACACTGGCATTGGTCAATTCAGGACCGCCATGACAATTAATACATTTGCCTTTATCCACGAATACATTCAGACCCCGTATTTCGGGTTTACCGAATTTAGATGTCTTCTTTCCTGTTCGCATCCATTTGTCGAAAGGTGTGTTATCCGCGATTAGTGTGCGTTGGTACTCCTGAACCGCAAGACCAAAAAATAACGCGGTATTGATTTCCATAAGGTTAAATCGAGTGCCTTGCGGTTGTTCGGTAACCGAAGGGGGAACAGTATCCTCGATCACAACATCTTCTGCTTCCGGATCAACGGGTATTTCATCTTCTGTCAAACTGATCTCTAACGGCGTCGCAGAAACCACTTGTGGGGTTAAATTCACCACGGGACGCGCCGGCTGAACTTCAACGACATCCGCATCGGTTATGATGAATCTAAACTCGGTTGCCCGCCAATATTTTCTTCGAAAGACTTTTTTTACAAGCTTTCTATAAGTTGTATTAAGACCTTTACTAGGGGCATTCGATAACTCTCCTAATATGCTGTCATTTTTCGAGACTTTTTGTAACGCCAAAGGCTTTAAACGCTGCCCATCTTTCTTACGAAAAATCTTACGACCAATCTCCGGCCAGGTTCTGGCGTTATTTTCGGCTGGAACACCGCAGCTCATTTCAAAGTCGGATAAGGGCGGGCCTACTGCTTGAGAGGCTAAAGCGGACTCTTTAACCCGTATTTTTTTCCGAACCACCTCCCCATTTTTGAAAACAAAAATTCTGGCATCAGGATCTTGATGGCCGAACGGATTGACGCCGTTAAATTTATCGTCAGCGCGTCCATCCCAAAATAAATCCTGGAACAGCACGGCATTGATAACTGTTGGTGTATGGCGTGGTTCTACTCTTCTAAAGTTTTGTTGACCGTCGGTAAATATCTCGTCACGCCGATTTTGGCACACATCATTCGCTTCCGCGGGAATCGTTCGTATAAATTCGGTATGAAAAACACCCATACTGGATGCCACATCGTTACTATTTCCATCCGCCGGAACGATTGTTCCATTATCTAAACGTTTCACCTTATTTGGGTTTTTTACAAATGGAAAATCCGCAAATGCTAAGGTTTGATTGGGACCTTTGGGAGCAAATGTTGGATCCGGATCGGCGTTGGCATTGTGAAATCCTATTATATCGCCGTTGCGGTTATCCTTTACTCGCAATAGATCAGGATTGAGCTGATTGGTCGGGCGAATGTCCGCACCCGCCGAGAAGTGACAGCTCGCGCAAGCTTGACTGGGAATACCCGCGTTACCGCCGGAACCTATCTGCATTTCGTGAAACAGCGCTTTTCCTAATTCTAGTAGTGCTTTTCTTGAATCGGGGCCATTTTTTAGAAATTTATTTAAATTGGGGCCTGGAACACCGTCGCGTTTGAGAGCTTTGCGTAAATCTTCAAGACCATGGGTGTCAGCGTCCGCTGGTGTTTGAATGGGAAAAGTAGGCTCGACTTCTACAGCAGATGTAACGCTGGTTAACATCCCAATGATTAAGCCAAATAAGAACGATAGTAGTTTTTTAGTAGAATTTTTCATGCGTCCTCCCGCAATTTTATTTTTTATAGGATTGTTGTTATTGCAGCGATAATAAAAGCCTCCGTGTTAAGAATTAGGGGTAATGGGTAAAAATAAGTTTCCCTGTTTATTGGGTCGTAGAATCAACTTCCGACTCGCGAATCGTCCTCGAAAACACTTATAAATTTACTACTACCAGAAATGGAAATATTTTTTTTAACTTCACTCTTCGTTTTTCGATCTTGCATATCTTCCACCTTCATTTTTAGAAGTATTTTGTAACGAAGGAAAAATTGGCTTTTGGCTATACATCAAGACGGAAAGTCAATTTAAGATGTGGGTTATATCAGATTTGCTTTTTTTCCAAACCTGCCAATACGTTCACATCTTTATTCCAACGATAATCATGATTGCGGCAAAGTAAAAAACGAATGAAATGTGCGAATTTTTATCTAACCCTAGACTGGTACCTTTATCCATGAAAAATATACTCAGAACTAAACTACATTAGGCTGCATTGAAGCAAGCTTTATAGTCTGGAGTATAAAAACATGTAAAGGCGATATCCTTTTTGATTTGTTCTTTTCAATCCACTTTGCCAGAGTCACGTCACTACTGACGCTTGATTGAAAGTCTAATTGATATAACTTTTGATTACATCTGCATAAAGTCTAAAAATAAATTGACCTTAGTATGGGACACATCTAACTATAGTATTGGAAAATGCCAGACTTTAGTATAGGTTTGCTATCAAATCACGATAAGGCAATACGATTTCCACTAAGAAACGTGCACGAAATAACTTCAACAACTTAAAAACCTCCCTTCTTTGGAACAGCAACATAATTCCACAATTTCAGGTGTTCATCAAATACAATTCTCATGGATTCTTTAAACCCTGCGACTACTTTTCTGCCCGTTTCATAAACTTGATTGAAAATACTGGCAAAAACTTTTTGCCCTCTCGTTGTTTTTTCAATCAGTTCTTTTGTGAGCAGATGTGTTGTCAAAACAACCCCTTGCAAAGCACGAGTGATATGTGGGAACACGCGATGTTCAATCGGATTCCATTTGGATGCATACGGTGGAAAATGGGTGATTCGTATTTCGATTCCAATCTCATCAGCAACCGCCTGTATATCTTGTTTGAAAAGATAGTGTCGTGAGGAATTACTACCGCCACCATCCATCAGCATTAAAATAGAACTTGCCTCAGGATAGTGCACTTTTCCATAGTTGTGCCACCAATGGCTGATTGAATCACAAGCAAATTCACTGCCATCACAACTTGTGCCGATTGCGTATTCTCATGATCATGAACACTCATTATTACCATCGTGAACACCTCCCTTGTTCACGCATTGGGTTTTGGCTATTTTACCTCTAAGTGTTCACCATCAGTCAAATCTGACTGTATTTTTCTCATAGATTCTCCTTTTAAATTGATGCGATGAGCGTTATGCATGAGCCGGTCCAAAATGGCATCAGCCAGTGTGTTATCACCAATAGATTGATACCATTGATCCGTGGGTAATTGACTGATCATGAGGGTAGAAGCTGTTTCATGTCGGTCATCCATTATTTCCATTAAATCGTTTCGCTGTGCTGCTTTTAATGGTTCAAGTCCCCAGTCGTCTATAATCAGACAATCCAGTTTGGCTAATGATTGCAGAGCCTTGCTGTAAGTTCCATCTGCTTTTGCCTGAGTGAGTTCCAGCATTAATCGTGACAGCCGATAATATTTAACGCTGTAACCTTTCATGCAGGCTGTGTGTCCTAAAGCACATGCAATGTAGGTTTTACCACTGCCACAAGGCCCGGTGATAAGTATGTTTTGTGCTTTATTTATCCAGTCACACTGCAGCAGTGAAGCCATCATGGATTGTTTTAATCCTCTGGGATGCTGATAATCAATGGCACTGCTGTTGGCTGCCAGTTTTAATTTAGCTGCTTTCAGCAGGCGCTGCTGTTTTCTGTTTTCTCTGTTTTGGTACTCACTGTCAGTCAATAATTGCAGCTGTTCCTCAAAGGGTAATCCTTCATAAGTATTCGGCCGCTCTACTTGGCTAACCAGTGCATTAGCCATTCCTGAGAGTTTCATCTGCCTCAGCTGTGTTATGGTTTGTTCCAGCATAATTAATCTCGTCTGTTATTCTATTAGTGAAAGCTTTCTGAGCCGCGGATGTTTTCATGAGCTTGAGGCAAGGCAGGTAGCGATTCCTTTGCTTCTGATACCAGTTGATCTTGGTTGCTCAATAGAATATCTTTGATGTGTTTCAGTTTGTATAAGCTGTTTTTGTTGGCAATTAAACACGCCTTATTTAACCGTTCAGCAGGATAACTTCGGGAGAGATTGAGCAATCCCAAACAGACTCTATAAGCCTGCTCTGGATGTTGCCGCTGATTGAGCACCGTTTTTACCCAGAGCAAGACCTCTTCACCAATATCTTTAGCCCAGTTCATTAATCTCCCTGGTGTCCACTTGTGATGCTTTTCATGTTTAACGGGCATATACTCAGATTCGGTAGTCATGCCAGAATGATATTTTCTGGCATGACTGGTAATGCGTTTATTGTGAAAGTAAAATTCGATTAAAAACTCTTCCTGATTACCCACAAGCTTCCGCAACTTTATTGGAAAACAGTGCTCTAAGGATTATATAACTTTGGAGACAGAGCGATGTGCAAAAATAAAGTACAGTTTCAGGTGGGCTATAGTTTAATTCAG
>JAZGGE010000065.1:0-29847 GCA_036480195.1 Methylococcales bacterium | reverse complement strand
ACTATGCTGTTGTGTTCCGCCTTGCTAATTATTTACTCTGTCTATCTTGGGTCTCTCACCAGGCTTACCATTGATGCGACAGGCTGGCAAAAGTTTATTAAAGGTGTGGGTGTTATCATACTAACTTATGGATTATTACTGCTTGTCGGTGTTGCGGCCGGAAGTCAATCGATATTAAGGCCTTTGCAAAACTTGTCGTTGGCAGCAAGAGGAGCACAGCAGGAGCATGGGGTAAAATTTAAACGAATTCAAAATCTTGATGAACTTGAAGGCCAATTAGAACAAGCTTCAAAGCAGGGTCAATGGGTACTGTTGGACTTTTACGCCGACTGGTGTATCTCATGTAAAGAAATGGAAGCCTATACGTTTTCTGATCCTTCGGTGCAGAAAGATCTGAGGCAAGTCGTGTTGTTGCAAGCGGATGTCACAAAAAATTCTCTGGAAGATAAGGCTTTGTTGAAAAAATTCCAACTCATTGGGCCACCGGCTATCCTGTTTTTTGGGCCGGACAAGGTCGAAAGAAAACCTTTTCGGATCATCGGGTTTCAGGATGCATCACAATTTTCAAATCACTTAAAACAGGTTTTTCAATGAAACGTACTGGATTTATCATTGTAATGGTTGGCTTAATGTCACTTATTGCTGGCCTATTCTCTCAGCAGTGGCTCAATGCCAAGCAACAGACGATGACTGCGCCTGAGTTTCACTTCCCGGATACCCATGGTGTCGATCATTCATCCGATGAATGGAAGGGTAAAGTGTTGATTATCAACTTCTGGGCGACTTGGTGTCCACCCTGCCGGGAGGAAATACCGGAATTCATTAAGCTGCAAGCAGAGTTGAAAGAAAAGGGAGTGCAGTTTATTGGAATCGCGGTGGAAGATGCTGATCCGGTGAAAGACTATATGGCCTTTGTGGACTTTAATTATCCCGTTTTGGTGGGGGGTGACGACGCTTCGATGCTCGCTATGAAAATGGGTAATGTACTCAATACACTGCCTTTTTCAGTGGTGATAGACCAAAGCAACAAGGTTGTTCATACCCAAATGGGGGTTTTTTCCCGTGATCAAATAATGGAAGTTGTTAGGCCGTTGATCGGTAGGGGGAGCTAATATACCTCTCGTTTTCAAGAATACCCAATTTGAGCGCGCGTCGTTTCGAGACGAGCGTAGTTGTAGAAGCTTGAAAGAGATGATTATTCTCTCAAATGATCGGAAAATCTGACTCAAAATGGGTTTCTCTCGCGACAGTTTCTATTCTCGGACAGCCTCCTTGACTTTAGCTTCCAGATGTGAAAACGGCTAAAAGCGAGTAACATTCAATTAATTGGGCTAAATTGCATCGAAAATTTGTCAACTGACGCAATCGTGGACAAAACCAGTCAATATAGGCACAATACATCCTTGCAGAGAAGAACGTGAATAGACAGTGAATAAAGTCTCATTTTAGCCGAAAATGGCAACTATCTTAGTATTAAACGGCCCAAATCTAAATATGCTCGGGGTAAGGGAACCTGGAATCTATGGTGATGTTTCACTTGAGAGTATTCAAAAGTGCCTGGAATCAGAATCTTTTAGCCAAGGGTACGAACTAGTTTTTTTTCAAAGCAATGCAGAACACGAGATTGTAGACCGGATCCATCAGGCATTTCATGAATCCATCGATTTTGTTCTGATTAATCCAGCTGCATTTACCCATACCAGTATCGCTATTCGCGATGCATTGCTCTCCACACAAATACCCTTTATTGAAGTTCACCTGTCTAATGTATATGCACGAGAACCTTTCAGACAGCATTCATATTTCTCGGATATCGCCCAGGGGATTATTTGTGGTTTCGGGGCGCTGGGATACGAATTGGCATTAAAGGCCGCAATCAAAATAATAGACGAGAGCAGCTGACTATGGATATTAGAAAAATAAAAAAATTGATTGAGCTTATCGAAGACACTGACATTGGGGAAATCGAAATACACGAAGGGGAAGAGTCGCTGCGTATTAGCCGTTACTCAGCAAATATCGGACAGGTTCAAGCAGCAATGGCCCCAGTTGTTAGCCCAGAAGTAGCAATAGCACGGGAGCCCGTTGAAAAAGGAGTGGATGACGAAGAGGAAGAGATCTCTGGCCATATTGTAAGGTCACCCATGGTAGGAACATATTATAGCTCCGCATCCCCCGGTAGCAAGCCGTTCATAACCGAAGGACAACACGTTGCTATTGGAGATACGCTTTGTATTATCGAAGCGATGAAAATACTAAATCAGATCGAGGCGGATAGAGCAGGGATTGTCACCCAGATTTTGGTCGAAAACTCCCAGCCGGTGGAATATAACCAACCATTATTCGTTATTGAATAATGGCTTAAGTTATTTCCCCCTAAGGGGCATCAATCAACGATCTAAAAATAATAATTAATCATGCTCGGTAAAGTTGTTATCGCAAACAGGGGCGAAATCGCCCTGCGAATCCTTAGGGCCTGTCGCGAACTTGGAATTCAGACCGTCGCTGTCCATTCTGAGGCTGACAGAAATTTAAAGCATGTCATATTGGCAGATGAATCAGTCTGCATAGGCCCAGCTGCTTCCCAGGAAAGCTATCTCAATATTCCAGCGATTATCAGCGCTGCAGAGGTTACCGATGCGGTGGCTATTCACCCTGGTTATGGCTTCCTTTCCGAAAATGCTGATTTCGCAGAAAAAGTAGTGCAAAGTGGTTTCATATTTATTGGCCCCCGAGCGGAAACCATACGGTTGATGGGCGATAAAGTTTCTGCTAAACGAACCATGTTGAAAGCAAACGTACCCTGTGTCCCTGGATCGGGTGATCCCTTGGGTAGTGATAACAGCAGCAATATGAAAGTTGCCAGGAAAATTGGATATCCGGTAATTATCAAGGCGTCCGGTGGTGGTGGTGGGCGTGGTATGCGCGTCGTGCATAGTGAAGCTGCATTGGTAAATGCTATTACATTGACCAGTAGTGAGGCTCTCAGCACATTCGGCAACGAAGTGGTTTACATGGAGAAGTTTTTAGAGACTCCTCGCCATGTAGAAATTCAGATTCTGGCAGATACTCACGGTAACGCTATTCATCTAGGTGAGCGAGATTGTTCTACCCAGCGTCGGCACCAAAAAGTTATAGAAGAAGCGCCCGCGCCGGGAATCACCCCGGAGCAAAGGGAAAAAATTGGTCGTCTTTGTGTTAAAGCGTGTCATGATATCGGTTATGTGGGTGCGGGAACATTTGAATTTCTCTATGAAAATGACGAATTTTATTTCATTGAGATGAATACCCGGGTTCAAGTGGAACATCCCGTTACCGAAATGGTAACGGGTGTCGATATTGTGAAGGAACAGTTACACATAGCTGCGGGAGAACCGCTTTCCTTCAAGCAGGAAGATATTGTAATGAGAGGACATGCCATTGAATGTAGAATAAACGCAGAAGATCCTGAATCCTTTATGCCTTCTCCTGGATTAATCGAACAATACCATCCTCCTGGAGGACCCGGTATTCGAGTTGAAACACATATTTATAATGGTTATACCGTTCCTCCTTACTACGATTCCATGATTGGGAAACTCATCGCCCATGGTGAAAATAGAAACAGCGCTATTGCCCGAATGAAAACCGCACTGGATGAGATGGTAATCAGTGGGATTAAAACTAACATCCCCTTGCAGCGCGATATTATTACAGACAGCCATTTTCAGGGAGGATCACATAATATTCATTATTTGGAGCGGAAGTTGGGATTGTAGTTTGATATACCTTTCGCGTTCAAGAATGCTCGTTTTGAGTGGGTATATTTTCGTGAAGAGCTAGGCGTCGAACCGCAGGAAGAGTCATCTCTTTCAAGGTTCTGCAACGACGCTCTTCACGAAAAGATGCGCGCTAAAAAATGGGTATTCTTGAGCGCGAGAGGTGTATTGTTAGTTTTTAGGAATTCTGTAGAACTTTTCCTGGGATAGCCTTCCAACCTTTCCAGCAAGAACTTATGCAAAGAAAGATTCCGACCCTAAGATGAGAATCACTGCTTCGAATACGAGCGGGGGAAAACCGGAAAGAAAAACTTCTTCAAAACAGTTTCTTTGCTAATCTCAAAACATCATCGATTACATGGCCATCATCATCCGCATCCAGAAAGGAGGTAAGCATACCTATCGCTTTTGATCCGGCACCACTGGCCAGAGCAGTGCCTAATAGGCCCGCGCCTACTGATTTTTGCTGAGCGCCCCCATAGCAACTGCTGCGACCAGCGGCAACATTTTTTTTATTATTCCTGAGCTGATACCTGTTTCCTTAGCGGCATGGGCTGCGACGTTGCGACTGACATCTTTGCTTCCAAAAATATGCCCCAATATCGAATTGCCTTCATCTGTACTTTTGGCTGCTTGCAGAGAATCAGGGTCGTCGATATAGTGTTGGTGGTCGCCTTTGTTAAGAGCGTTCAATAAATTATCCAACCCATCCTGATCAGAAGTATTATTTTTTACACCTCTGGACAGGGCTGGTAACAACTTGCCAATAACGTTTTCTGTGTCTTTTGGATTGATTCCTGCTGCTTTGGCAATGCTGTTGATTAAAGCCCCGCTCTGGCTACCTAATAAAGATTCAACTAAATTCATGGTTTTTTCTCTCGTTTGTATGGTTTTTATACCTAATGGGGGCTAGCATTTTGTCAAAGTTTTGATGGGTATAGCAAAGCCGATAAGTATCCATCTGTGTTGTAGTACTTACCTGAATGAACCCTGTTCCCGTGCCTGGCAGCTAACTTCCTCTACCCAATCAATACAACATTGTAAGGAGTATTGAGAGATTGGTCGAGAGTGGATAGCCTGATGTGGAAGGTTCTTTTAGTCAGATCTCCCGATAATGGGAACGGTACCATTTCTTTGCCCTATTAACAATAAATATCCATGATGTTGGAGTCACTGCTGCCATGCATCCATGAAAAGCCATTTTATAATAGGTATAATACAAGCTAACGGAAGCAGCAGTTTAGATAATAAGGACTTACCTATGAAGATATACGATACATTTTATGACCTGAAAAAAAGACCTTTTAGTCTTATGCCTGAACCAGAATTTTTCTTTTTCTCAAAATCTTGTCGAATTGCGTTAAGTTTGTTGGAACTTGGCTTAACCAACAGAGTGGCACTGAATATACTCCTGGGTGAGGAAGGCATTGGCAAGACATCTATTATTCAGCATTTTGCGGCTAAGCTATCTAATGAGTATAAGGTGAGTACTGTGACCGCAGTGAACGGTCAGACTACCGAAGAGTTTTTGAATGAAATCCTCGAAGGTTTTGACGTTATAGCATTGGATCGTGCTCAAGGTGATGTTCTGAGTCGATGGAATGATCTGGTTTCTGGAAAGATTAATGATGGCCGGAATCGGATACTTGTTATAGACGATGCGGAGCATTTATCGTTTGAAACTATCAATATTTTACTGGGGTTCTTGAAACAAGACTCGAATGATTTGGACGGAATGCAGATTATTCTTTCCGGTCATTTAAAATTGACTGAATCCTTCAAATACTCCCACATGGAGTCATGGATCAATGGAGCCGGTCTTTCCTATCGGCTGCAGCCTTTGAGTCGGCAGGAAACTGCGGAGTATATTCGCTATCGTATTGCTACCGCTGCCGGCTCAGAACGTCAGGATATTTTCGACCCCTCGGGTCTTGATGCAGTTTTTGACTACAGTGAAGGTGTTCCGCAAAGGATAAATTTTTTATGCGATAGTATTTTGGATTATGGCCACGCTGAAGAACAAGGTGTAATTAATCGGTTTTGGGTAGATAAAACAGTAGAAAAATGGAATGAATCCAAATTCAAGGGTCCAAATCGTTCGACCGGGAAGGCTGTAGTGTTTGAAGATTCGAAGACGACGCCTCCAAGGGTTGATACTTTAACGAAGAATGCTGATTTTAGCGGCGTAGATGTATTTGATTCTTTATCAGAGTCACAAAAACAACCTGCTGAAAGCCTTGTGTTACAAACGTCCGCTGTTTCGAATGCACAAGAAACGGACGTTGATCTTATGCCTGGAGAGATTGCTACTACTTCTATCAGCCGATTCAGTACCCCTTCGAAGGTACTAATGGCATTTTTTCTGCTATTGGGAGCAAGTTTTATTTTATATTGGGCGAATTTTAGAGAAGAAGATTCTTCGATTTCTCATCCGTCCGTTGCACTTGTTGAAGAGGAGGGTACACCTGCTAAATCTGAATCGGTTGGAGTGTTGGCGGTGGATGGTCAAGATTCTGAGCTAACTAAAGCGGACGACGAATTGCTGATAAGTGACGATGCATCAGAATTTTCCTCTTTCGGTTCAGAGGATAAAGTGTCGGGTGAGAAAGGCGTCACAGCAAAGAATGAAGGGCGATCATTGGATAATGTGGAGAAAACCTCAAAATTGAGCGCAGAAAATATTGGAATTTCAAAAGAAGAAGCCTCAAAAAAAGTTACCCAAACCCAACGAACAGAGAAGAAAATAAAAGCATTAGTAGATCGTGGTGATCATCAATTAGATCAGTTGATGCTAACCTATCCAAAAGGAAAAAATGCTTTTGAGACATATTCCCAAATCCTGGAAATCAAACCCCATGACGGGAGAGCCTTAGAGGGACTGGAACAAGTGGCGGATAAATATCTGGCTATGGCTGAATACTATCTGGCTCAGAATAGATACAAGCGGAGCTATACCCTGATTAGGAAAGGCCTTGAGATTACTCCTCGAGACAAAGATCTCCTTGATTTGGAAGAAAAAGTAACAGTAGTGTTGAAGGGTGGGAAAAAGTAGAGTTATACTTTTCGCGTCCAAGAATACCCATTTTCAGCGCGCCTCGTTTCGTGAAGGGCGTCGTTGTAGAAGCTTGAAATAGATGACTTTTCCACGCTTCGCTCTTTACGAAAATCTACCCATTCGAAACGGGCATTCTTGAGCGCAAAGGGTATATTAAAAATTATGAAGCTTTCTTTCGGTTATGATAAGGGGTTCATAGCCATAGAGCGCATTCAGGTGATGAAGCAGTGCATGGTTTCCCTCATGTTTCCACAGCGCAAGGAGTTGGCTATGAATACGTTGATAGCGCTTTTCTAAATCCATACTCTTTTCCTGTTTCTGCTGTTGGTTAGCCAATTGTTGAGTAAGGTTTAACCACATTTGGCTTGCTCCCATGATGAAATAGGGCCATGATTTTTGAATTTCCTCCGGCCAATGTTTGTCACTAGTATCTTCGATTGCGGATTTCGTTATTTTATCTAAATTGTCGAAACCGACATTTTTAATTTTACCTTTTTTAATTAGAGCTTTGAGAAGGGGGTTTGTTTCCAAAGCGTAATAAATTTCGCCTGCCGTGGTGGGGCTGCTATAAAAAATGAAGCTGAATTGATGTCCTGCAGCATCCCTTCCGGCTCTTCTATGGAAGCGCCATAACTCGATCTTATTGGCATATTGGTGTAATGCAGGCGCGACGATCTCATTTGCTATTAGAGGGCCTAGATACCAAGCCGCTTCCACATCTTTGGGCCAACGGAGTCTGAAACGGGCATACCACCAACCTTTTTCGGAAACATTATCTTTTTCCAGCGAGGTAAAGGAGACAGGTTTTTTTTGATGAGAATTTATTTGAGGTACAGTTGCACAGCCTGTCGTGAGTAATACCAGTAGTAATACTGTAATGAGTGATTTTATAGTCATAGCAAAGTCGATTCGAGCGGAGACCATTACGGAATGAATACCAAATCGCTCACCGAAGCAGCGGTAAGGAGAACAAATTCATCCGATTGCATCATTCCGTTAAATGCCTCCGCTTGATCGTAGTTTTCGCTTTCTAGCTGATCTAGCCACCAGCTGTAACCGATTTCGTCGGGCTGGCGTCCAAAAACATTGCTATATATATGAGTAAGAAGTTCAGGGTTCGAAATAATATGATTAGAGTCGCTATCGGCAAGGCCCAGAAATTCCGTTGAGTTTATGAAACGCGATGCTAATTCATCCCAACTATAAATGTTGTTGTTAAGCTTGTCGAGCCACCAATCGTAGCCGGGTTTGTCAGGCGCCCGGCCCATGCCACCATAATAAGCGCGATACAGCTGGGAATCGGATCCTGCCATAGTATCACCATCCGCAGTTTGTATCTTTGATTGATAAAGAGAAGTGTCACCTTCTAGAATTAACGATCCGGCGGAAGCGCGAATTTGGTCATGGATGTTATTGCTTGCCAGAGTCCTGTCAGAAAAGAGAAGACTCTCTATCTTGGTAGTGACTAAGCGATCACCAGTGGCGATATTCTTGGCTGTGAGATAACCGTCTGAGTCGTAGGAAAATTGAAAACCGCTTGATTTTTGATCGTTAAAATTGATGATGTCCGATCCATCACCACCACTAATAAATTTCGTACCGGCCGAAAAATAGGCGATATCATCTCCAGATCCTAAAATAATCGTATCATTGCCAGATCCTGAAAATACCGTATCGTTACCCACACCGGTTTTGATGTGATTGCCAAAATCATTTCCCGTAATGACATCATCACCCTTGTCAGTAAATAAGGCCCGGATGCGACTGGATTCATGTAAATATAAGTTGCGGTCACTATAATTCGAGGTGCTGTAACCACCCCCGGTATCTGACCATGTACCTGGTCGAAGGTCTAGGGTAAGATCCGCATTGAAGGTGATATGAAGTTCATTATAACCACCGTTATCAGCGATGCTGACGTATCCACTTGGATATTCATGATAGTCTGCACCTTTGCGTGCCGCATATTCGTTCAGTTGATTGACCCTGTCGAATTGATGAGGCTCAAGTAGGACATAAACATCATCTTTTGAATCTTGGGAAGGGCCGTACAGATATTGCAACGCCGCGATATCCATTTCCATAGGTGTTAGGGCGTTCGCCCAATAGACTAAATCTTGATCCGGAATGTTCGACGGCCAAGTGTTATAGGACATCATGGTATTACGAATGTAATCACGGGCCGTGTCGTTTAGAATAGTTCCCGTTTCAAAGGGCGAGGACCATGCGCCGAGGTCAAAGGGATGATCCAAACCCAACGCGTGGCCAATTTCATGGGTGAGAGTTGAGATCAAGCCGTCATCAGTTATGGAGTTTCTGTTTGCCCAGCCATTACTTAACCAGATATCTCCCGATACGTGCTGAGCATCAATAGGAGAATTTGCACTGTTTTCAGAGTATCCGGTCGTGCCGAACGGAATAAACGCATATGCTGAGACGAATTCGTTATTGATCGTTGTGACACCTAAGCGGATTTCAGATTCTGTAGAATCTACAGTTTCCACAAATTCGATGTTGACAAATTTTTCAAGCGAACTAAATATGGAGCGGGTCAGTGCCTTCTGATGTTCGTTGAATCCTTGGTAACCTGAACGAAACGGTTCGTCCAAGTCTCCGTTCTTATCGTATCCGTAGCGACTGTCTGAAATAAACTCAGATTCTGCTCCCATAAAACTGTAATTCAGTCGCAATGGTTGGTCGCTTGGCGAATACCATTGCGTACCGGTTAGAATGACATCAAAATCCTGAAAGTTCCTGGTTGTATATGCGACTTTATGCTTCATTTTGAAGATCGATCCTTCGTGGAGATGGTAGTTCGTGTAAGTATAGTCTTAAGTTTGTAAGCCGTACTAGTGGTTCATCATTATTATGATGTAATTCACAATATTACGACAGAAGGCATGAGTGGAAAAGTAGCAAAAAATACTGAAGGACGAATGTCTTAGACTGAGATTTTAATACCTATTAATTTTTGCTTTTAGTGCGTATATTATTGTGGTAGTTTTAGGCGTAAAACTGAATTAATAACGTTGTATTACAATATTTTACAATAGTACCCATTGCGATAAGATACGTACTAAAAATTGGGGCTCTTGAGTGTGAAGAGCATATTGGGACGAGTTTTCAATAGATTAATGGATAATATTATTTTAGAACCGATTCGCTTTTCCCATTATCGTTAGGTTTGATCTTGTGGGCCTTGAAATCGACTACGTCTCCACTAAATCGTTTTTGGGCCACGGGGCTGGTTGTATTTTCAGAGGCGCGGGTTAGTGCTTCTAATAGTCCATTTTCACCATAAATTGAATCAAGCATCATTCGATAAACACGTAGGCATGAATCCATTGGGTTTTTTCCCTTCTTGATATCCATGTCAATCCGCCACTGTAGTCCGAAGAGCCGTTTATGCATATGTTCTGGCGCACTTTCGATTACGGCTTTTATTTCATTCTTACGATGTTCATCAAAAGCTGATGGGTTTTCTTTTGCCAAGTTCATCCAATAGTCAAAATCAAAGAAGTCATTATTTTGTTCGCTCATATTTGCCACCAAGTTGTTTTAATTTGAATTGCGAAATGCAGAAACAAGACCAAAGGATAAAAATATATAGTAAATCAGCATATTATAGTGAATATTTTGAATAGCGGCGGAACCTTTAGAACGGATTGTAAAAATGTGTGACAAACAGGCATCCTCCCGCCATAGCTTCTATTCTCAGGTTCTAAGACAAGACCAAAATATGTATAAATGTTCGGTAGGTATGTCGTAATTGATTCAAGACATTAAAAACCCGCTGTATTACAATGTAAATCTAGTTGATTAGAGAAAGATGTTCTAGTTCCGGTACATTATGAAATACTTAAACACTACGATCCTATTGATTGTTTTTTCGGCATCGGCAAATGGAATGGATTTGACCCAAACCTATGCGTTGGCGTTGTTGAATGATCCGACCTTGAAAGCGGCGAGAGCCCAGCGAGATGCTGTTCGCGAAGTGAAACCCCAGGCAGTTGCTCAATTATTACCGTTGTTATCCGTACAGGGAAGTGGAAATTATGTGGAAAGCAGGACGGCAAATAACAGTGGGATTCAGAGTCAGTTTCTGGCTTCAAGAAACGAAAATTATAGAGAAGGAGGTTTCAGTGTCAATCTTAATCAGCCGGTTTTCCATTGGGACTATTGGGCTCGGTTGTTTCAAACAGACTACGAAATAGGGCAGGCTGAAGCCCAATACAAAACGGCAGAGCAGGAACTTATGGTTCGCGTAGCACAAGCTTATTTCGGAGTTCTCACCGCCCAGGATGACCTGGAGTTTAAGACAGCGGAAAAGATTGCCATTGGCCGACAGTTGGAACAGGCACAGCAGCGTTTTGATGTTGGATTAATAGCCATTACCGATGTTTATGAGGCGCAAGCAGGCTACGATCAGGCTCGCTCGGAAGAGATTTCTGCCCAGAATGAAGTGGATAATGCTAAGGAAAGATTGAGAGAGATTATCGGGGAGCAGGCTGTGGAGCTAGCCATTTTGGCGAAAGATATACCCCTTAAACCCCCTACTCCTAGCGATATCAATGGATGGAGTACTGCCGCCCAAAAGCAGAACTATGAGGTGATTGCTGCACAGAATAACGTGAAGATTGCACATGGTAATGTGGATATTCAACAGTCAGGACACTATCCAACCCTGGATATCGTAGGTTCTTATGGTATCAATGAAAGCGAATCTGAAGTCGGACTATCACGGGAAAATGGCACGGTTGGGCTGCAATTAAATGTACCATTATTTGAGGGTGGGGGTGTTTTGTCCAGAACCCGTCAAGCGGCGCATAGTTATACCCAGGCCCAAGATGAACTTGTGAAGACCCGACGTGCTGTTAGTCGTCAGGTTAAAGATGCCTATAGAGGCGTCATTTCAACAATTGCCCGCGTAAAAGCGCTAAAGGCAGCGGTTAAATCATCAGAAAGCTCCGTGGAAGCTACGGAAGCGGGTTTTGAAGTTGGTACTCGTACTATGGTTGATGTTTTAAATGTACAGCGGGATCTTTTCAGAGCCAAGAGCGCTTACGCTAATTCCCGCTACGACTATATACTCAACGGCTTTTTACTGAAACAGGCGTCGAGTATTATGTCTGGCGATGATCTTTCGAATGTTAGCCAATGGTTAGAGTGACGTAGCGGCTAACCATATATACACGTATACACTTGGCTGGGTTATATACCTTTCGCGTTCAAGAATGCCTGTTTTAAGTGAGTATATTTTCGCGAAGGGTAGGCGTAGAATCGTGGGAAGAGTCATCTCTTTCAAGGTTCTGCAACGACGCTCTTCGCGAAAAGATGCGCGCTGAAAATGGGTGTTCTTGGGTGCGAGAGGTATACATAAATTGTCTTAAGGAATGATACATCATCAGACTACCTGACCTCATCACGGTGAATCAAAAGGTTATAGACATTCATGGGATTTTGTTCTGAGCTTAGAATAACGACTTCTCTTCGTTAGGAGCGGCTTTAGCCGCGATCACCGGCTAGATCGCGGCTAAAGCCGCTCCTACGAAGGGTATCTACAAATTCCGTGAGATCAGGGATTCTGATCATAGAGAGAACAAATGAGTCGATAGACAATTAAGTTATCACATCCACGGAAGACCTTTTAGTAAGGGTGCCTTCCTCATGTCCCCAATAATTTGCTCCATTTTCTAACAAACAATCATCTTTAAAAAAATCGTTTTATTATCAATCCTGTACGAAACTAATTGAGCTGTACAAGCACGAATGTAAATGATATATTACATCCGTAGTCATTGGTGGTTAGTATTGTAGGTATTTTACTTGATGTATAAATCTCAAAAGACTACAAGGTTTTATATGATTGGAAATTGTACTGCCCTCGAATAAGCGGGAAATCTGGCCAAAATTTGGCTTCCTTGCAGTAGGTTCTTTATTCTCGGACAGCCTCCTAAGAATAGACCAGTACTAAGTTCATGGATAATCGGCCGTTACTACTCAAAGGTTTACAATAAATTAAAGTAGCGTTGAAATTCCATACCGTGTGGAGATACCTACAATGCGAATTTTGATAGCTCAAGATGATTCCAACGTAGCGTCTAAAGTCAAACTCGGCCTCCTTGCCGAGGGTTATGACGTCGATATCACTGGAGATGGTGAAACAACTTTATGGTACGCAAACGAAGGCAATCATTCTGTCATAATTCTCGACATTCTATTGCCTAAGATCAATGGTTTCGATGTATGCCAGATGATGCGCGATAACGGCATTACTACACCAATACTCATGTTGACCAATAAAGCTACAATCGAGGATGAGATTGACTCCCTGGAAACCGGCGCGGATGATTTCTTACGCATACCATTTTCCACGCCTGTATTTATAGCTAGAGTAAGGGCCTTGCTCCGTCGCAGGAATCGGGAAATAATTGATACTATTAACTTCGGCTCGCTTTGCTACAAGCCAAAAGACAGGAAATGCATTTTCGATGAACATGAAATATCACTGACAAGCCGGGAAGGCAAAGTCCTGGAATTACTCATGTTGGCAGGGGGCGAAGTTGTTCCTAAGCAAACTTTAATCAATCAGGTTTGGGGTATGGAATTCAGTGGAGATCCTAATATTGTTGATGTGTATATCGGGTATTTACGGCGCAAGATATGTGGTAGCTACGATAATAAAGCTCACTGTAATAACAATGTATTACAAAATGTTCGGGGGGTAGGTTATCGTTTATCGTTAGGCCGTTGAGGCGGGTTGATAGAACGAACCTTCACAGTAGTTATTCATCTGACTTCTGAAACCCCGGGATAAAGTGGAGGGGTTAGGGTATCAGATGATCGACCAGCTGGATAAAGTGATCTCTGTAATGTTGCCCATCTTAGTTCAATAACTACGTCGGCTTTGATGACTCGTTTTATTGATGATAGTTTTGATCGGGATGCGTCAGTCCAGGACACGGGGAATGCGAGATAGGGCAGAATAAGCCGATTCAATAGGCTTAACTACTCAGCACGCTGCTACCGTCTATCCGCTCTTTAACCATGGCGCCGAATGCAACAGATATCTTCTTCAGGTAAGGCTCAGTGTAAGGGAAAGTTTTCACATGATCGAAGTTGTGCCTCATTGCCGGATTCAGTTCGAATATGAAAAGGCTTTGATCATCCCAAATCGTAAAATCGATGCCGAAAAAGTCCAAACCAACCATATCTCGAATTCTTAGAAGCTTGTTGTAGTTTTCTTTACCTAGATAGTCGACGCAATTCCCAAGGTAAGCCCTTTCCTCTTCCTGCATCCATTCTGTCGTGCTCATGGCATAATAGCGATCGCCGGAATGAATGCTCCAGAAATCTCGAAATAAATTGGCAACAGGATAGTATTGTCCGTTAATACAAAATATTCGCGTTTTATTATAAAAACCATGTTTACGACAGCGATCGTAAAACTGGATCAAATAGTATTCTCTATTAGTAAGGGCACTGGAAAAATAATCTTTAAGTTCCTGAATACTATTGATCAAACCAACGCTATGCCCGGTTTGCGTCCCGGCCATTCGCACGATGATCGGGAAGTTGAAATCCAAGCCGAGTACTTCATTGACAATTGAACTCACAGAGGCGCCATCCCAGCGAAGTCTCTCGGTTCGTGGAAAAACAACGCCGGCAAGCGCGTTAAGCCGATGGTAGTTTTTTTCACGTGTTGTGTCCAAAACAGCCCTGGGATGGTTGATAACCGGAACGTCAGGATTTCGATCGATGAATCTCGCTAATGCAAGCAACGCTGACCTCTCCAGGTCCGGACAACTGATGGTATTTAGAATCAAATCGAAATCAGGATACGCATCAATCGCGTCGATGTTGCCCTTTAGTATGTTCAAAATGACTTGATTAATTTCGTTATTATCCAGAAACTCTCTGACGGAGAAGTGTCCACCCCGCAATCGATAGGTGTAATACCCATCTAACTCTATCATTACCCCATAACTACAATTTTCCAGACCGCGTGCTCTTAAGACTGTTGGCTTATGCTGATCTGATGCCCCCTCCACAGCAATGAGATGATGCTGTACTACGTTTTCCAGAATATCACGTGCCTCTGCGTAACTACCCTGGTCGTCCAACAAGCTGGATAGCGCAAGACCACAAACATAGTCGCTGGGATCGAGTTCATAACAGTGACGATAAACAGCTAACGACTCCTCGAATTGACCCACCTTGAGTAACAAATGTCCATACCCCTCTAGGATTTTCATATCGTTTGGGGACAACTGTTTGGCTTGACGGTATTGTTCCAGAGCCTCATTGAAATGCTTTGAGTGAACAAACTGGATGGCTTTGTTGAGATGGGCCTCAGCCTGGCTATTCTTTGGCAATTTTTGTTTGCCAAGGTTTGAAACCTTCTCTGATTTCGCATTGGCTAAATTGGATTGCGGCGATGAATTTCTCGACTTTGCTACAGAACCTGGCCCAAAATCCTCAGCATGTAAACGAATGCGATGCAACATGCGCCGGCTGCCGTCCGCGAATCCGGTTCGCCCATGCAGAACCTTCTTGTTGTTAATTAGCAATATGTCCCCCGCTTGTAAGTGTATATTTTTGAACAAGCGAGGTTGGTTCAGTATTCTGTCCAATGAATCCAAAGCAGCCATGTGGTTATCGGACAATGACATAGCGCCCGATTTAAGCAATTTATCAATCTGTACCCGGTAATAGCGGATCTGTTTATCGCGGTTTTCACCAAAAAGAATCGGATAGGTTCCTTGCCCAAAAGGAAAGATAGATTCCTTTAACAAGGCAATATGTTCATGGGTTAAGTGCTTTAATATGTCATCTATGGGCGCCAGAATACTATTTCCTCCCTGTTCATCGGCAACGATGAATTGAAACACTACCAATTCGTGGGGTCGCGCCAAATAGCTTGAGTCCGTGTGGGGCGGCAAGGAAATATGGGTTCGGCTGTATCGCGTCCCCCGGCTTATGACACTGGCCTGTTCCCGGCTTACATACACTCGGGTAAAGGATACGTTTTGGTGAACTTGCGAGACAGGTATCGATGGGAAGGCAATACTTTTGGCCAATTTCACAAGCGTCGTGCCGTCTACTTTTAGGGCGGTGTCTTTTAGTAAGGCGCAGTAAGGATAGCAATTCAAAGCTTTTCTTACAGGAAACGATAGTTGATGAAAACTATCGTCTTCGACCGTCATTGTTTCAGGTAGACTGAGGTCGTTTTTCCTCAACGGGTCGTTCATTATTCTCTCCTGCCTAAGGGGTCACTAATTCTAGTTTTATCGGGCTGCCCGATTCGGACTTTGTCCAGGCGATCAATTCCTTTAACCGCTCAGGCGCGGTATAAAAAAGAGCGTCATCAAACTGAATCGATGGCTCATCTCTATAGTTGAGGCAATCACGAAACCATGGGCGATGGAAGACCAACGATAACAAGGGTCGTACTGTATCACCGCTGAAACTAAAATTTTGAAGCACTGTTCGGTAGTCAACTATCAAGGCAGAACCCAAATCGAGAGAAGGCGTCTGCCCCGGCAGTTTTAGCGCTTCGAAATACGGGAGTTTGTGACTTTCTTTAATAATCTTGGTGCTGCCCCGCATCGGCGGATCTTGTACCAGAGGTATCAATAGCGCCAGTGCAAAACTGGTATTCGCACTGAAATCGTCATCCCCATTGAATAAAGGAGGATAGTTTTGATGAATGGGTTGACACTCAGCGCCCGGAAGATAGGCTTCAAAATTTAGCGCACCAAGAATATAATCGTCACCCAGAACCCTTCTTGCAATAGCGCTAACAAAGGGGTTGTCATATAAATTTGGCTCATTGATCGGGCCTTCGATATTCGGAACAACCCTGGGATGTCCATCACCCGAATAGAAAGCGGCATCATATTCTTTTGGCTCGAAATAGCCGGCGTATTTGTCAAAAATTAATCTATTGATAGCTTGAAGCATTTCAACATCAAATACACTTTCTAAAACCAGTGCGCCGTATTGATTAAAAAGGGCGTAGGCGGCATTCGCTTTTTCGGCAGAAAACAATTCCTGATTCCTTTCTTCCGAGGAGATCAGGACCGTCGGCACCTTGTTGGGATGACAAGCTTCATCGGCCATCACCACAAGCTCGGTTGCCTTATTAAGGTTGGTTCGGGCTTGTTGATAATCAGGATCTATGGACAGTGCCAGTTCAAAATTAACGATAGCATCGGTGGGTTGACTCGTTTCTAAGAGGGTGACACCGAAGTCGTTAAATACATCCGCATCCCCATAGTCTTGTTCAATAATGTATTGAAACCGGTCAATGGCTTCCTGCCGTTTTCCACAACGGTGCAACATAGAAGCCAGTCGCTTGTGGAGTTCAAAATCATTGGAATGAATTTGCAAATACCGCCGATAAAGGGATGCAGCACGAAACAGGATATTTTTTTCTTCATAGTCGGCAGCAAAATGAACAATGTTGCTTCTCTTCGCACACGACAAAGAGTCGCAAAGGTTCAACAAATCATCTAATCGTCGGACAAAAAACTCATTGACATCAAAAACATAGAAATCGTCTTTTATCGGAAAATGAGCATAGTTTAATAGGGTCTGAATGGCCCCAGCACAGGCAGAAGCAGGCAGCGCTTTCTGTAAAATTTCTAAGCGCCCATAGCCCTGTCTGTCCAACTCATCGGCATAGAGGTTGAATAATCGCTTTTCCTGGGCAAATTTTTCGTCCTGAGTTGGGCAAAAATTTGGATTCAGGAATTGTGTTATTTTGAAGCAACCGCCAAAAAATGCCGCTAACGATAGACCCGCTGGTCCAATAAGCGCCTTATCCCAATCATCAATAATAAGCGCGCCATCATCGGTTTCCAGAACATTTTCAGCGTAAAGATCACAGTGATTTAATGTCGGGGGTAACAAAGCTGCTTTGTTAAGAAAATCGTCGAGCAACTCTCTACGGGCAAGAAAAACATCGTAGTACTCCGCCGATTCCTCAAATCCAAGAAAAAAATCGGCCTTGAGAGACTTGTCCCTTTTCATCATATCTTCCGTTCCCGGTTTGAGAAACTCTAGAAAATCGTTGACGATATCATTTTGCTGAAGCTCGGGAATCGAGGAAAGAATTTCGGGAATTTCTGTTGCTTTCGCTTGCATTTTCGCGTAAGTGATCAGCAATTTGGCTTTCTGGGCTTCACTCGCGGTGTAACCAAACCCTATCCCTTCATGATGTCGAAAAAGTTGTACGCCGATCTCTTTATCAATAGCGATTGCTTCGGGTAAAGTTGACTGAAAATGGTGGAATAAAATTGCGTGATTATCAATGGCTTGAGGCGGATTAAACGGAATAAGTTTTAGGTGCATTTTCTCAGAGCTTCCTTCTAGTTCAAAAATCCTACCCCAGGGGTACTCGCTGATCATTTTATGCTGTGAAAACGAAAAATGCTGTCTTGCCCAGTCCAATGCTACCTCATCAATACTGAAAGCCGAATTGGGTATAGTCATTGTCTGTGTCCTCTATTGTTTTTTAGGCGTTGAGATACCGCGCGGGATTAAGCAGTGTATCCATAAAAGTCTAAGAATTTCCTAAGAAAGCCTAAGAGCTTTCTTAGGCTTTCTTAGGGGCTTCTTAGGATTGTTTTGATAAAGTTCGGTTGCGGTAATTGATACCGTGAAAGGAAGGTCTTTCTAAGGGATTGACTGCTTTGAGATGCGTGTCTCGGAGCTTTAAAGGGCCACGATTCTATCGGCAAATTATATGCTGGTGGAGGTAATTCTTATTGACGCAAGTCAATAGTTCCACATGTTATTGAGGAGAAGAAAAATGCGTGATTTATCAACTGAGGAAGTCAGTGAAGTATCTGGTGGTGGTGGACGCAAACATGGCGGTGGACACGGTCATGGTGGCGGACACGGACATGGTGGTGGACATGGCGGTGGACATGGTGGTGGACATGGTGGTGGACATGGCGGTGGACACGGCGGTGGACACGGCGGTGGACACGGTCATGGTGGTGGGCACGGTCATGGCGGTGGACACGGTCATGGTGGTGGACACGGTCATGGTGGTGGACACGGTCATGGTGGTGGACACGGTCATGGTGGTGGACACGGTCATGGCGGCGGACACGGTCACGGTGGTCAGGGAGGAGGACGCAGAGGAGGGGGTGACGATGATGATTAGTAGCTAACTAGCGCTACTCGTCCTTATTAGTTTATGTTGATGCGGATAGGGCTATTACGGGTAATACCGATTGAAAAAGTGATCAGGGCGGTTCGCTTTCGGATTTGTAAAGCGTTTTTCAGTGGATCCCATGCAACTAACCAACGAGTTACTCGGTGGTGGGTGCTAAGGGTCAACCGATTCGCTGGCAATTTTTCAAGGCGTTGTTTTTAGCCAGCCAAGTAGCATCGATCCTGATAAGCCCACTTTCATTCCAGTGAAAGTGGGCTTATTCCTAAATCTTGGGGTATTTCTCCACAAGGGGGTTGTTTCTTTGCTGCGGATGCCCATCGCGATCAAAATAATTTACTTTCCGGATCCCAAACCGGCGCTTCCCACATGGAAAGGGCACGGCAAGCATCCCAAAGAACTTAAATTTAGCAGGGTGTAAAGCGAAGCTGACGCTGAATCAACACAGAATAACCTACGAAAGAAGTAAACCATTAAAGTCTTTTGACTAACAACTGACATCAGTAGATACTTATGACACCTATTTATTTACGTTGTTCAGCAGGCTCAAGATGACATCACTCTTTCGTCAAGAAGCAATCGATAATAAAAGGGAACGTCTCTGGGGCGAGGTTGTCCTTATTCAACCCTTATCTTTCTATCTGATCACTGCTGCAGTCACAATCGTTGTATTGATGGTTGCCGTATTCCTCGTCTACGGTACTTATGCGCGGCGTGAAAATGTTTCGGGTTATCTTCTTCCTGACAAGGGTTTAGCAAAAATTTATCCACTACAATCAGGGCTGGTCACCGATGTCCATGTCGTCGAAGGCGATCACGTCAGCAAAGGTGATTTGTTATTCACCATCTCAACACGAAAGACCAATACTCAATCGACGGATGTTGATGCTCTTATTTTAAATGAACTCAAAGAAAACAAAGCGACTATTGAAAATAAGCTGGAAGAACAAAAGCGTTTAAATCGCCGTGAAGAAACGCAATATAAAGACCAGACTGACGGATTAAAGCGAGAGATTCAGCAGCTTAAGACACTGATTGAAACCCACAAACGAAAATATAAGGTGTCACAGAATCAATTCGACCGTCTTGAGAAACTGTTGGCTAAAAACTATTTATCAAAATCGGACTATGTCAAAGCCCAGGAGCATCACGTTGACATACAATTACGCCTAGATGAAGTGCGACAACAATTAAGCGGCAAACAAAATCAGTTATTAGAGGCCAAAAACCTGTTAAGCCAACTGCCATTGAAGGCATCGATTAAGCTGGCTGAATTCAGGCAACAGTTGTCAGAAAGTGAGCAAAAAATTGTAGAAATTGAAGGACGACGCACCTATACCCTACGTGCGCCCTCTACAGGACGTGTGACCGCAATTCAGGCCAATCGCGGCAAGACTGTAAGAGACAAACCTTTGCTCACCATTTTGCCGGATGACGCCCAATTTAAGGCCGAACTTTTTCTACCCACCCGGGCGATCGGTTTTGTTAAACCCGGTCAATCCGTATTGCTGCGTTACAGTGCTTTCCCTTATCAGCGGTTTGGTCTGTATAAAGGGACGATTGATAAAGTAACTGAAGTTATTTTGTCCCCTGATGAATTACATGTTCCGGTAAAACTTGAAGAACCCGTCTATCGAGTATCAGTTACGCCGGACAAACAGGAAATATCTGCTTATGGCCGACAATTTGACTTACAGGCCGGAATGCTACTGGAAGCCAGTATTATTCTGGAAGGACGGTCATTGGGAGAATGGTTGCTTGCACCCATTTACAGCTTAAGAGGGCGCATTTAATGGAAAACCCGATCCATTTACTTAAATTATTTAGTGCCAATAAGCTGCCTGTCGTTCTACAAACCGAAGCTGCGGAGTGTGGGCTTGCCAGCCTGGCCATGATTGCCAATTACTATGGGCATAAAATCGATCTAAATACACTGCGGCAAAATCATCAAATCTCATTAAAGGGAATTGGGCTACATGGCTTGATGAAAATAGCGGATCGTCTTCATTTTGCGACCCGCGCCTTACGATTGGAATTAGATGAATTAAAAAATCTCCAATGTCCGGCCATCTTACATTGGAAACTTAATCATTTTGTTGTACTCAAAAAGGTCACTGCCCGTTCGGTTATCATCCATGATCCAGCCAGAGGGGAGCATACGCTCTCTTACGAAGAAGCCTCCAAACTCTTTACTGGAGTGGGGTTGGAACTGACACCCACGAAAGAGTTTGAACGCAAGGATGAAGAACAAAAAGCGCGCTTATCTGACTTTTGGCAACGTCTCATCGGCATAAAAAAAATCCTGTTTCAGATTTTAGTATTGTCGTTATTATTGCAGCTGTTTGCCATAGTTTCGCCTTTTTTCATGCAGTTGGTGATCGATGAAGTTGTCGTCAGTCATGATATTGAATTACTCAAAATTTTAGCCTTGGGTTTTTTCTTATTGATTCTGATTAGCGTGGGAGTCACCGCGCTACGCTCGCTGATTATCGTTAATATGGGTGCGCAACTTAACATCCAAATGGCCAACAATTTATTTCGCCACTTGATTCGTTTGCCGCTTTCTTATTTTGAGAAACGGCATATTGGCGATATTGTGTCCCGTTTCGGGTCTATGGATAACATTAAGGAGATGCTGACCAGCGAAATAATCGCTGCGGTGGTTGATGGCATTATGCTTATCGGCACGCTTATCATGATGTTTTTTTACAGCCCGACATTGGCGTTTATCGTGATAGCGGGGGTTTCTATCTATGCTATATTCCGATTTGCGGTTTATATGCCATTCAGACGATTAACCGAAGAAGCAATCGTAACCGGCGCCAAAGAAGACTCCAATTTTATGGAAACTATTAGAGCGGCGCAAAGCATCAAATTATTTGGCAATGAAGCGCAACGCCAGTCGATTTGGCAAAACCTATATGCAGACGCCTTAAATGTCGGCATCCGTATCGACAAATTAGAGATTAATTATGGTGTTGTGAATGGAGTATTGTATGGATTAGAAAATGTGTTGGTCATTTATCTGGCCGCACAGCTGGTTATTAGCAACCAGTTATCTGTTGGGATGATTTTTGCCTTTATGTCCTATAGAGGCCAATTTACGGACAAAGCGACATCTCTCATTGAACAGGTCATTACGTTTAAAATGATCAGCCTTCACTTGGCGAGGTTGGGCGATATTGTAATGACGGAAATAGAAAAAGATACCAATTCTCAAGCTAACCCTAAACAAATAGAAGGAAACTTAAGACTCGAGAATGTTTCTTTCTGTTACTCCGATACCGAACCCGAAATACTGAATAATGTACAGTTGGATATTAAGGCAGGAGAATCAGTCTGCTTGGTCGGCCCCTCGGGTTGTGGAAAATCAACCCTAATGAAAGTCATGCTGGGGTTGCTGGATCCTAGCCAGGGGAAGATGCTGGTTGACGGCATGGATATACAAATATTCGGCATCCGTAACTATCGTGAACAGATTGCCAGCGTCATGCAGAACGATCAATTATTATCCGGCTCCATCAGCGACAATATTAGCTTCTTTGACCCCCACTTTGACCAGGAAAAAATTGAGGAATACGCCAAGCTTGCAGTCATTCACGATGATATTATGAAAATGCCAATGGGCTATAATTCGCTCATTGGCGATATGGGTACTACCCTATCTGGCGGGCAGAAACAACGGGTTTTGCTGGCGCGTGCTTTATATAAAAACCCAAGAATACTATTTCTGGATGAATCAACTGCGCATTTAGATATCTATCTTGAACAAGAGATCAACAGCAATATTGCCCAGATGCATTTGACTCGCATCGTTATCGCACACCGGCCGGAAACCATCAATTTCGCCGATAGAGTATTTTTAGTGTCATCTGAAGGCTGTTCGGAACAAGAAAATCCATTCCAGCACACTACGGGATTGGGATCTCGGCCCGTGATTGCTGGTACTTATTTGGAGTTAACACAGGAATTTCAGAATAAACTTGAAGCTCTTGATAAAGATAATGGCAAGAAAAATTGATCTTATTTGAATCCCGTGAAAACAGCGTCTTAGGGGGAACTAATTGGCCAGGGTTCGAGGGTTCAGGATTGAATCAATAATGTGAATATTCTATAAACGGCCATGATTTGTCTTTTTGTCATAGTCCCTATCACGTTTATTGTATTTCTGGATTATTTCTTCGCCCGTCTTATTGGCTACCGTTTCCAAGTCATTACAATCCTTGAATAAGCCAAGAGATGCCAGTACTTTTCGAATATCTCTCGCAGCAAATAGGCCTGAATCTCGATGGCCCTGTTCATGTTTAAAAAGTGAATCATAGTATTCGTCAAATGAATGTCGGGCTTCTGAGCTAACACGATGATTGCCTGGTATTCTTGGCATTGAATATTTTACTGTCAAGTACGTATTTACTTCGCTAATTTGACAACGACCATTCCTCTCTTCCCATTCGAACGTCCAATTCACATGCCAGTGAGTGTATCCGTTATATCTTACGCCATTCTTTACTATTGGACTTTGTTCGCGTATTTCTTGTTCCAGGTCTTTTTTAAAATCCGGGTAAATATTGTAGAAGGTGAATTCTGTACGAATTTTTGGCTCTGATAATATCGGAATAGAGACCGGGAAAACGATAAAAAACATAAATATTCTCATATTCTCTCCATGCTGAAATGTCTTATTGTTATACTATCAAACTAATTTGAGTATCTTGATTTTGCATTATAAATCACCTAATGTCCGAATCTAATCATGTTGGATTTATTGATTGCATGTCCCGAATGTGACCTCCTCGTCAGAAGGGAACCTGTATCTATGGGCTGCAAGGCGAAATGCCCCCGGTGCGGCTATACCCTTTATCGAGCACTCCCGAATACATTGGAAAATAGCCTGGCTTTGGCAATTGCTGGATTGATCCTGTTTGTTCCCGCGATAACCTTCCCTGTTCTTTCCTTAACCTTGTTGGGAAATACTCGAGAAGATACGATTATTTCTGGTGTTTATGCACTTTATGACGCCGGTTATTTTGGAATTGCTTCGTTGGTGCTACTGGGGAGCGTCATTGCCCCATTTCTTCGGCTGATTTTGGTCTGCTATGTCAGTGGCTGTTTGCGAATGAGTTATTATCCGCTTCATTTGACTCGGTATTTTCGGTGGTATCATAGGTTTGATGAATGGCGCATGTTAGATGTCTATCTGCTGGGAATTCTCGTAGCAATGGTTAAACTTGTTGATCTTGGGGAAGTAACAGTGGGAATTGGGCTTTACAGCTTTGTAGCACTGCTGCTGATAAATATCATGATCTCGGGTTCAGTAGATGAAAACTATTTCTGGAACCGAATAGAGCAGGGTCTGGACAATGGTGGATGATTTTCCTCAAAATGCTATGCAAGCCGGGTTGGTACAATGTGGTATTTGCCATAAGCTCGTCAAGGATATTCCGCAATACCGGAACATAGTCCAGTGTTGTCCTCGTTGTGGTACTCGGCTTTATTCAAGAATCCCAAATACACTTTCCTATACTTGGGCTTATCTCATCGCAAGCGCGATATTATTCATCCCGGCAAACCTGCTGCCTATCATGGAAGTTAAAATGCTTGGGAAAGGCGGCACTGACACCATTCTTTCGGGCGTAGTGCATTTGGCTGATGCGGGTATGCTGCCTCTGGCTTTTATTGTATTTACCGCGAGTATTATTGTTCCATTGACGAAGATATTGGCACTTTTCGTTTTGCTGACGTCGATTCACTTTGATTGGGAAATAAGCTCATTGCTCCGAACAAAAATCTATCGAGCCATTCTGTTTATTGGACGTTGGTCGATGTTAGATATTTTTGTTATCACTCTAATGGTCGCATTGATCAATGTCGGGCAAATCGCAATAGTAGTGCCAGGACCTGCCGCCAGTGCATTCGCCGCTGTCGTAATACTCACCATGTTGGCTGTGATGAGTTTCGATACGCGTATTCTTTGGGACAGGGAGAAATGACAGAAGAACACCAGACTTTCGATCTTGACCGAATCGACAACCCCATTGAATCACGAGCAAAGGGTATCTCCCTTATTTGGTTGTTGCCTATTGTTGCCGCGATAATTGGGGGATGGCTCCTTTACAATAATGTGACGGAACGAGGTATATTTATTCGAATAACGTTCGATGATGCAGCCGGGATACGCGAGCATCAAACCAAAATAATCTACAAAGGTATCGTAGTGGGGGAGGTTAAGAAGCTGAATGTTAGTGAGGATATGAAATCAGCCGAAGTCACTGCAGAAATGATCTCCAGTATGAAAGCCGGTCTTACGGAAGAAGCGAAATTTTGGTTGATAAAGCCCACGGTTTCACTGACAGGTATATCTGGCTTGGAAACATTGGTTTTTGGAAACTATATCGTTGTGCGGCCCGGTAAAACCGGTAAATCCGAACGTCGATTTAAAGCAATAACCAAAGCGCCGGAGTTCGATCAATCGATGCCGGGGTTATACCTTAGGCTCAAAGCCAGTACCCTGGGTTCAATTCGCCAGGGCTCTCCGATATTGTTTAGACAAGTTCCTGTGGGTTCTATCGTGAATGTTGCCCTTTCCAGGGAGGGCGAAGAAGTTTTGATCGATGCACATATCGAACGAGAATATGCGGATCTGGTGAAAAATAATTCACGTTTTTGGAACGTCAGCGGATTAAAAATAGAAGGGGGTCTTGAGGGCGTAAAGATAAAGTCAGAATCATTAACTGCGTTAATTGCCGGGGGAATTGCATTTTCTTCGCCGAGTTCCGGCAAAGATGAAGACCTCTTAGTCAGTGGCAAGGTTTTTACCCTTCATCAGGACTTTGAACATGCGGAAATTGGTATTCCAATCGCTATTCGGTTTAACGAATCAACAGGTTTTGTTCGTCAAGGTACGGAGTTAAAATACAATGGTTTGACCCTGGGTCGAGTACAGCGATTGGAATTGAGCTCGAGTGGAGGCAGTGTGTTGGCCCATCTTAGGATCGATCCTGATATGGAGAATCTGCTACGCGAGGGAAGCAAGTTTTGGTTGGTAAAACCGATATTTTCCGTTTCAGGTATATCCGGTCTGGATACATTGCTCAAGGGAAGTCATATAGAGCTCATGCCCGGACAGGGTGAACCAAGCCGTAAATTTATTGCAATGGACATTCCGCCTTCTGTTACCCAAGGACAATCAGGGTTAAGGCTGGCTTTGCTCGCAAAAGATGTTGGATCTCTGAATAGGGGAAGCTTGATCTTATATCGAAAACTCGAAGTCGGCGCCGTTGAAGATCTCGAGTTGACAGCAGATGGCAAGCGAATAATCGTCAAGGTCTTAGTCAAAGAAAAATATGTCCACCTAGTTAACAAGAAATCACGGTTCTGGAACGACAGCGGAATTAATATTACTGCGGGATTAACTGAGTTTGAAATCAATACTGGATCAGTTGCCTCAATAATTGCGGGAGGCATCTCGTTTTTTACACCCGAAAGCAAAAACGGAGAAAATCTCCCCCCAGTTCGAGAAGGAGATCAGTTTTCTCTACACGAAGATTACGGCGAAGCAATGGAGCAAGGAAGGATTTTGCTGTCAGAAAAAAAATCCGGTCTACATCTGAAAGTAACCACTACCGTTCTGGGTTCGATTAGAAAAGGCTCCCCGGTACTATTTAAGAAGCTCCCAGTGGGGGAGGTGAAGGGTGTTGGGTTAGCAAAAGATAACGTTCATATTGATCTCTATATTCATGTGAAGAATGAGTTTGCTCATTTAGTCAAGAAAACCTCACGATTTTGGAATGTGAGTGGTTTAAGAATCGATGCTGGATTGAGTGGGATAAAGATCCAATCTGAATCATTGAATTCAATTCTGAGTGGCGGTATTGCGTTTATGACGCCCGGGATAGAAGCTGATCAACCCGCAACAGATGGTGATATTTTCCAGTTGTACGATGATTATGATAGTGCGGTTAAAGAGGTAACACCTGTCAAAATTAGATTTACTAGTGGCGACGGCTTAAGTACAGATAGTGTGATCAAATATGAAGGGGTCGTTGTTGGAAAAATCAACCACGTGGAACTTGATCACCCGGCGCCGGGTGTATTGGTTTCCGCATCATTATTCGGCAGCAGTAAATTATTTGCTCGAAAAGGAACCCAATTCTGGGTGGTGGGGCCCAAATTGAGTCTAACCGGTGTGGAAAAATTAGGTACCTTAATGACTGGAAAATATATTGAAATGCGTCCGGGAACGGGTAGTCCTGCGGTAATGTTTAAAGGCCTGGATGCTCCGCCTGTCATCCGAGAAGGGCGATCAGGAATCAATATTACGCTGTCCACAAATCACCTCGGTTCGTTAAAGCTCGGTAGTCCGGTCTACTATCGTCGAGTTACAGTAGGCAAAGTGATTGGCCATGAATTATCATCTACCCGACAACGGGTTTTCATTTATATAAACATACGGAAAGATTATGCAGATCTGGTATGCGACGGTAGCAAGTTCTGGAATGTCAGTGGATTATCTGCAGATTTTGGGCTCATTAGCGGTATGAAGATTGATATCGAATCGGTGGAAGCACTGCTCGGTGGCGGTATCGCCTTTTCAACGCCACCTGGTAGGAAAAACCTTGAAAATAGCCTCGGTAGAAGAGTCTACAATCTTCATTCAAAGCCTAACGAAATCTGGTTGGCATGGTTAGAAGGGGAGGTTTGATCAGATTCAAGACTAAAAATCTTCTTTTAACCGTACAGCCAGTACATCACATTTAGCATAATGTAAAACGGCATTTGCCGTTGAACCCAACAGCAAGGCTAATCCGTGACGTCCATGCGAGCCAACAATGATTAAGTCGATATTTTCTTGCTGGGCGATATGGACAATTTCCTGTTTTGGGTTGCCCCAAACCATCCATCGATCCATGTCATCAACTCCCAATTGATTTGCCATTTTTATAAACCGTGTTTTCTCGGCTTCAAGTAAATCATAGCTTGATTTTTCAGTTAAGGAAATCACCGTACCGTAAGGTATCTGTGGCATGGGAATATTGTCCAGCACATGGATGATGCTTAATTTGGCTTCGAAGAGATTTGCCAGTCTTGTTGCTTTCTTAGCAACATAATCACCCTGCTCAGAATAGTCAATTGCTAGAAGTATATGTTCGTAATCCATCGTTAATTGGTTATTCGTAAAATAGGTCTGATCGTACACTCTTTTCAGGTCATATTGAAATTGATATGGAGGTGGGTGTCGGTCATTCGGTATCTGCGTTCAAGCAACGACCTAATTGGTCTGTGGTTTTAAAATGTTTCTTAGCGATTGCTTAGAGAATGGGGCGGATTCAAACTTGAAATTTACACGAATTAATTTAGGCATTGCTAAATTAGTATAGCTTTGTGCTAAATGTAAGTAGGCTAGAGCTATCTACGTTGCTAATATTACAAATAAAGAAATAGAATATTAGCTATACCAAATTAGCAATGTATTAATTTATTACCAGAGCCACTTGTTTGCGAACTACGTTAATTGTTTGTTAACCTTCAATTAATCTTAGAGCATTCCTATACGAATCAGGCACAAGTGTCGCAATCCCTTTATCAAAGCTCGTTAAATGCCCTTTATTATGTAAAGCCAATGAAAGTAAATAGGCGTCGGTGACCTGTCGATATCCAATGATGTTTGCCTGTTGAAAAATTATTGCCTCAGACAAGGTGATAGAATCTTGCCAAAACAAATGGTTGGATAACCGGGTGATTTGATCTAATAATTGCAAAGCCTCGTTTGGAGAAACAGCTTCCGGTAAAACTTTTGGGTTGGAAGATAGTCTGACAAAACCACTTTGCGTTATCGGGCAGGTTGCCCATCCATTTTTCTGCTCCTGAGCGAACCATTGATGCGCCGGGAGATGATGAATATGTGATGGCCAGGCAAGTGCTATCAATACGTTCAAATCCAATAGAGCGGGACTATTCATCTTCTAATTTTTTTACATCTTCTGGCGTGATCACTGGAGAATTTTCAGAGACTTTAAATACTGGGAAATTATTCTTTAATTCATAAGAATGTGTTGCTTGCAATCCTTTTCTTGCTAGATCGGAAATAGTTTTACCCAGGGTGGAATGGTTTTGTTTGGCAAGATAACGTGCCGATTCAATAATATCTTCATCAAGGGAAATTGTTGTACGCATTTAGTTGACCCTATCGCATAATCATGCATATTAGTATAGCTGCTGTGATGTGTTGATGCAATGATGCTTGCGTAATGCCTAATACCTGGATCCGTGAGACCAGGACTGATACAGAGTGCAAAATATTGGTTTCATAGTGGAATCAAAAAATCTTAGCTTCACTTATCGGTTAAGCGGGCCTTTTTCGAACCGCTGTGGAAACAAGAGCTTGTGCTATGTGCCGTCATGGACTCACGGATCCAGGTCTAACTAATGGATGAAGATTTTTTATTTCCTACTGGTACCAGTAGGAAATAAAAATATGATAACTAATTAGAATCGTTAGAAAAAGGGACAGCCCCACATGAAGCGTCACCCATCCATCTAAAATGGTTTTCTTCTTGAATGAACATACGATTGGATGTAAAAGACCAACAACAAAGTTACTAAAATAGATAGTGCTTAATAGAAAAAGATAGGCGTACCCAAAGCTATGGGAGTGCATATAAAAGAAGACTGGGGCGTATACTCCTAACCATCGATGGCGTTTTAACTCGTGATAGGCAATCGCCATTTTGTTTTGCATCCGTAACAACGATAAGTGCCACTGGTGCAGGATAAAAACAACCAAAATGATGCCAGATATTTGTCTATAGACAGCATCATTCTGCATTTCTACCAACCATGACCATTTCAGC
>JAZGGE010000064.1:0-12538 GCA_036480195.1 Methylococcales bacterium | reverse complement strand
TCTATTCTCGGACAGCCTCCTGTCATAGGAATGAGCAACATTCCTAAACAGTTCAGACTATAGAAAAGACAATACCTTATGAACATCAAAAAGCATTGTCATTCCTATAGCTGACTAGGCGTAGAACCGCAGGAAGAGTCATCTCTTTCAAGGTTCTACAACGACGTACTTCGCGAAAAGATGCGTGCTAAAAATGGGCATTCTTAAACACGAAAGGTATAACAATGAACGATACCAGGGTATTTTTGACCACTAAGAGTAAAGGAGGAGAGATTAATGTTTAGATTGAAATCACTTGTACTACCATTAGCTTTGGCCAGTGTTGCTACGGCTGTTTCGGCCACAGAATGGCAGGCGTTGCCCAGCAAAGCGCCAGCGCCAGCGGATAATCCAACAACTGGCGATAAAGTTAAACTGGGAAAAATACTGTTCCTGGATCCCAGGTTATCGTCAACCGGGACTGTTTCCTGTAATTCCTGTCATAATGTCATGCTGGGCGGAGAGGATAATCGACCGGTAGCAATGGGCGTAAAGGGACAGGTGGGCGGAAGAAGCGCCCCGACGGTGTGGAATTCAGCGTTCAATTCAGTTCAATTCTGGGATGGCAGGGCACCAAGTTTGGAGGAACAGGCAAAAGGGCCGGTAACAAATCCTATTGAAATGGGCATGAAGAGTTGGGCAGACGTGGAAAAAAGACTCGCGGCTATTCCTGGCTACCCAGAACTATTCGAGGCAGCCTTTGGTGACGGCGCTGAGGTTTCTGAGGATAATGCGGCTAAAGCAATTGCAGCATATGAGCGGACACTTATTACACCTAATAGCCCATACGATCTATACGTTAAGGGTGACAAAAAGGCATTGACGGATCAGCAAGCTCGGGGTATGGAGCTTTTTGACAAAACCGGATGCACCAATTGTCATGGCGGCCCAGCATTTAATGGACCGGAAATGGAAGCAGGGAAAGGCTTTTTTATGAAATTCCCAACATTTAAAAATGGCCATTTCCAAGCCAAGTATAAATTTAGCAAAGATGGTGGGCGTTTCGCAGAAACAAAGGACGAAGCGGATCGGAATATGTTTAAAGTACCCACACTACGGAATATTGCTTTGACTGCTCCTTATTTCCACAATGGCACCGTAGCGGAATTGAGTACGGCTGTAAAGGTGATGGCTAAATTGCAGTTGGACAAGGAATTGAGCAAAGAACAAACCGACGATATAGTCGCGTTTCTTGAATCATTGACTGGAAAATTTCCAAAACAAACACTGCCACAACTCCCGGGCACATCAACTACGACATTTAGCTATGTTGTTAAGTAGGTAGCCGTTGTCCCTTAGGAGAATTTTTGAGTCAAATTTTTCGATCATTTGAGGTGAATGACGAGCCTGTTTAACAAAAATGATCGAGAAATCTGGCCGAAATGGGCTTTTCCGCAATAGGTTCTCTATACTCGGACGATCTCCTAGAGAATGCTCAACGCAGTTGCCCTCAATCTTCACTTTGGTCTGCGTTCTTACCACGAAGGCCTCGCTACCAGATAAATAAGCTGACGCAATTCCTTCCCAAGTGCTGGCAGACTTAGACTTCCTCGCGCTTGATCCCGAACTGGCTTAGAAGAGCGTCCACTTAGGAATGGAAATTAAGTAAGTTGTGCATTATCGCGCAGTTTTTTTGTTTGTCTTCGTTCGAGTAGCATCAGGCGCATAGCAAGCTACGTAACTGCTGCTACTCGGACGAAGACGGACAAAAAAAACAAGTGAGAATGTATAAGTTATTTATATTTAATTTCCGTTCCTTACGCTAAAAGAATACCCCGTTTTGATCTATTTCATACGCCGTGCTTCTATTTGAGATCGGAGGGTATGTTGTCTTTGGCGGGTAATAGGAAAATTCCACAGCAAGGGCGCACCGAGAACCATTATCAAGCTGGGTAGCCAGCCATAGATAACCATCAAAGCGGATAATGCGCTTTCACTATGAATTTGGGCTGAAGGTTCAAAACCGAATGTTGCGGGGAGTACTGTGCCAAGTAGAATACCGACAGCTACTGAAAACTTCATTACCATTCCCCAGACGGCGAAGTATAACCCTGTCCGCTGTTGGCCGGAAGTCACAGTGTCTTCATCAACAACATCCGCAGCAATCGAGTTTGACAGAAAAAAGATTGATGTAAAACTGCTGCCTCTTAGCGCAATCAAAGTAACGTATAGTGCAGAATCGCCTTGGCCGACCAGTGGAAAAGCCAGGCTCCAAATAGCCACCCAAAGCGACGCCAACGTTACTGCCCGATGCTTGCCGATTCGGTCGGATATTCGCAACCAGACAGGTAAAGCGACGAGTGCTGCCAGATTTTCCGCGATAAGCATCGGGGCGAAGAGTTCTGGACGACCAATAACATGAGTAAGAACTAATCTGTGTAATGTGGCCTGAATCAGCAACCCGGAACCAAGCAAAAAGATAGCAGCCAACGTTCTCACAAATGCGCGGTTTTGAAGAACGAGTACAATCCCTGGCCACCCTCTGAATTGTTTTCCCAATAATTGCTCTTGAGGAGGTTCGGGAACCTTGATCAACATGGCGGCCATTGTGAGTGGTACAGTCAAGACAATTGCCCAGGCGATAGCCTGAAGCTGATCCCGACTGTCGTTATAACCATACCAGCCCATCATTATAAGTATCGCAAAGAAAAACACTTGTCCGGCAGCGCCTAACCCTTCGCGCCAGGCGGTGATCCGGGATCTCTCTGAATACTCTGTGGAAAGTTCTGCGCCCCATGCCTTGTAGGGCAAGTCAACCAGAGTGTAGGCAAAAAACAGAATCGAGGTCCAAATCAAAAGGTAACTTAACGATATTTTTTCATCGGGGACAAAAATCATCCAGCTTGATAGCATAAGCAATGGAGTACCGGCAATCAGCCAAGGCTTTCGGGTTCCCCAGCGCATCCGGAAACGATCACTCAGTATTCCAATCACAGGATCGGTAAAAACATCCAGCAACCGCGAAGCAGCAATCGCTATTCCTACGCTAGCCAAAGGCAATGCCAGGTCGTCGGAATAGAACGATGGGATGAAAAGCGCCATCGGTAAAAGCACAACGGCGTGGGTTAAGTGGGGAAGACTATAGTAGACCATAAAACGCCTGGGGAAGGGATCGTGTTTGGTATGGGTTGGCTCGTCGCTCATGGTAATCCGTTTGTTGTTGAATGGCGTGGTTTATTCTTAGTGATGAGCCGCGGTGATATGCTTGACCGATATATATCAGAGGAAAAAGGTACGGTAAGTTACCAAGAGGGCAATTCGTAACCCAATGCTATCAAGTTTTGGCTGGATTTTCGTCCGACTGTTTCTCCGGGCACGCTTTGCTATTGTCTGGGAGCTGTTTAAGCCATATTGTCGCGAAGGGAATCCCGTTGCCGATGCTATCTTTTAGGATTGGACTGACCAATCTACCCTTGTATTTATCACCGTTTCTCACAAAAGTGACTGGATATTTAACGAGCCGCTTTTCCGATTCATTCTTCAGCGAATACTGTGTGAAATCTATAGAGAGTGATCGTGGGGTTTTTTCAGCAGCGTTACCAAATAACTCTATATAGATTTTAGTGGGTTTCCCAGGATACTTGAAATCGGTAGTAAACCCGGACCAAGCCCACCCTTGCTTTTCGTTGTAATGCCGTCTTCTCGTTAACCGTACGATTGCACATTCACCCTTTTGCCCCTGAACCGAATCCAATCTATAAAACTCCCTGACCGATCTTGGAAACGATTTGTTTTTATCATTATTGTTGCTATGCCGGCTTATTTTGAGTATTACATCTTTCGGTAACTTACCACGGATTTCATCTATCGAGTCATACTCTACCTGAAGTCCCCAGGTTTCTTTAAAGGGAACCAATATCTCTTTAATCCCACTCTTTGCATACTTAAGTTCACTCGCTCTTTGCTGGTATGCAAAATACCCTAATAAAAGCGCGCCGATTAAAAAGAGGGTAGAAAATGCGATTAGTTTGAGCCATCGTAAATGCTGGGCTCTGATCTGACTTTTTTCCAGAAATTCTTTTTCCGAAGGCTCGGCACGCCATAATATTCCTGGACTTTTCAGTCTTTCGAGTTGCTTTCTATCTGTCCACAAGAGCCCAGTATTTTCATTGTGTGCGGCCCAGGTCGTTGTCGCCCGATTTAGTTCTCTGTCAAGTTCAAGCTCTTCCCTCACCCTCCAACTACGGGTCCAGCGTCTCAGGGTTTCCCAGTTTCGAACCAGCACTTCATGAACAATCTCGACGTGGCCACTCGGGATTCGCTGAATCAAACCGGTTTCAACAAGCTTCTCAAGTACACTCTTCACCATGTTTTTATCAGCCAATCTATCGGTCAATTCCTTAAGTTCTGATTCGCTTAATATTTTTGACCTAAAGACAGTGTATGAACGTGGCGCAATATCATTAATACCCGTGTTGTCCTTACGGACTTTTTCTAGAATCTGATTGACCATAGTCTTGTCAGCCAATTCCAATAGCTTTTTTTCGCTGACTCGTTGTGGGGCTATCTTGCCGTCTTCACGGAGTTTGACTAAACGAAGTAAGATATTTTTAAAAGTAATCTTCCCGGCTGTAGACATTTCCTTATATAACCGTTCGGCACTGGCTTCAAGCGCTTTTTTTGCGCCTCGGATCTTAATTAACCCACCGTCATATACGGCAATTTCATCTATTCCACTGTCACCTATTTCCAGGTAGCATTCATGCTTAATGCGGTTGCCTTTTCGACGCTTCCAAAGCTCCATGAGTGAGAATTGCAGCAACGGCAGTGCAGTGGGTTCGGCAGACAGATCGCTTACCAGGCTATCGACGACTTTGGGCTCGAATTGCAGGTTTCGCAAACGTGCAGGCTTAGTTATCACTTCTCGGAGTTTTGCCGGTACCAATGGTTCAATTCGATACAAAGGTATTCCTTCTTGGTCTGCAAGCATACAAAACTGTTGCAGGAAATCTTCAGAGAGCGCGGCAACAATAAATACCTCTGGATTTGTCCTTTTTGACAGGCTGATCAACCAATCGATAAAGCTTTCTGACTCTTTTTCGTCCGAACATAAAGTAAATATCTCCTCAAGCTGATCGACAATCAGTAGTTTTTGCTGACTTCCATCACTTAGCTTTTTCCCATTTTCAATCTGAGTTTGCCGTGGATGCGCGCCTGGAACCAACGAGACACAGTTCTGCCAAATGCCAGCAGTAAGATTTTCTTTTTGCAGTTGGGGAATCAGACCTGCTCGTATTAATGATGATTTTCCAGAGCCCGAAGGCCCAGTGACAACGACAATTCTGTCGAGTAATTGTGGTTTGGTGCGCAATAATAAATTTGTGAGATTGGCGCTATCTTTCTCACGACCGAAGAATAGCGCTGCATCTTCTTTCTCGAATGCACGCAATCCGACATAAGGACAATCAGCTTCATTCAAGGTAGGCGCCGAATCCTCATCAAAGGATTCCAGTTCTGCATTGGGCACATTGTCTGAATGACTGTATAGCGTTGTCGCCCAGTAATCGAGATAACCCTGACACGTCCATCGCTCATCTTCATCACCAATCCGCCCTCCGGCCTTTCGAGCCGCTTCGATAAACCCTTCTATCTCACGAAGTATCTCCTTTGCTAAACCTCGCTCTCTATATTTGTGTTGAAGCTTTCTGTGTGCATCGCGGATTGCTGCGATACTGCTGTACGCTACTTGTGGATTCTCATGCACAATCCTGACCTCCACTTTGGTTGGGAGCGAGCAATAGCTCCTTAATGACACCTTCCAGTTTTACCAAGTCTCGGCATTTTTTTTTAAGGCTACTATCAATCGCACGAAAAATCTTTCTTGCCGGATCTGAAAATTTGATGAGGGTACGCTGCAGATCTTTGGTATTGGGCCCTTCGGTTGATGCACGTAAAAGTTGATCGTTCAATTTGTTCTGGTTATCTCGCATCCTGGTCACCAGATTTGACAGCTCAACCGGTTCTCGCTTCTTGAATATCTCCTCCAGACGCCCCTTAACCACTGCGAGGGCATAAATCGTATCATTCACGCTATTTGGGTGAGATAGAAGGGTTTCCAAATGAGAGAGCTCTTTGTCAATATCCTGCCATCTGTTATGTATATCCTTGAGCCATAAGAATTCGTCTCGAAATGTACACAAGTTTTCACTGATGCTGCTTATCTCCGAGCCTTGATCAGACTCGGACGAACTGGCGACCAGTTTGAGAGCGGCGACGACCTCATCTGTCACTTCCACGAGGTGAAGATCATGATCTACAAGATCGATAAGTCGTTTATTCAAGGCCATCTGTTGCTTTTTCAGCAAACTATCCAGTTTATGCACTTCTGTTTTTAACAGATCGATATCATCATTCCGAATAGCTGTATCCAGGCCTATCAGGCAAACGAGGAAATCTTTAACCCAGTCCCCTATACTTTCGTTTTTGGATTGGAGTGCTTGTAACTCCTTTAAAGCGTCTTGAATCAGATCATGTTCATCCGGAAACTCCCATTCAAGGTCTTCAGATAGGGAACCCATCAGTTTCCGTCGAAAAGGGCCAAGCCCATCGACTTGTACAAAATGGGCAATATCATGCAGTTCCTTGGTTTCTCGTACAGCGCGAACGGTTTCGACAAATTTGCACAGATCGTCTTGGTGTTGGTTTATGTGGGTTCGAAAAGACTTGTTTGATTCGGCGGCATAAATGGCTGCCGCCAGCAATCCAAAAGGACCAAATTTTTTTACAAGAGCACTTCGATCTAGCGGTTGCCGCACCGATATTCCAGACTGTTCCAGCTTATTTTTACACGCATCGACAACCTTCTGTTGGTCTTGCTCCCAGCTATCGTCAAAGTCAATA
Organism: Methylococcales bacterium; assembly: GCA_036480195.1. Lineage (GTDB taxonomy): Bacteria > Pseudomonadota > Gammaproteobacteria > Methylococcales > JAZGGE01 > JAZGGE01. Next base: position 5,659 of record JAZGGE010000064.1, on the reverse strand, counting down.
GCCAATGCGTGAAAGCCCAGCAGGATTCGAAGCGATTCCGGAAGTGCTTTTTCTGGCGGAAGCTCACCTCCTTTGACTAACAGGGGTACCACTTCCTTACCTTCTTTTATTGCCAGCTCGAGTTCTTGGCGAATCCAATCACCCTCCTCTTCAATACGTCGAAATCCATCCTCATCTACACCAAGCCACGTCTTTTTATCTTTAATAATAACAAGAACGACCTTAGCTTCAACGAGATCGCACTCAATTTTCGCCGCCCATTTATCGCCTGGCTTAATTGTTGATTTATCCATGAAAACTGCATCTTTTCCAAACCGCTCTTGCAGCATTCCATAGATCAGTGAAGCTTCGGTTTGGCTGTCATCTCGTCGGTAGCTGATAAAAATCTTGGTGGTCATCAGTATTTGCCATGATTGCAGAGTTAGAGACTGGTATGTGCTGCTGAATTACATTTAGGGATGGGAACTAATTCACCTCAAATGATCGAAAATCTAACTCAAAAGAAGTTTCCCTCGTGATGATTTCTATTTTCAGACAAACTTCCTAAGGCTTCAGAAATTTAAGCGTCATCCGGTCACTCTCACCTATTTTTAGATACTTGTCCCTGTCCTTCTTTTTTAACCTGAGAGTCGGGGGTAATGTCCAGACTCCTTCTGGATGAACTTTGGTATCTTTGGGATTAGCATTTATTTCCGATTTTTCCAGCAGTTCGAAACCGGCCTGCTCTGCCAACGCAATGACAAATTTTTCCTGAACATATCCAGACTCGGCCTTTGGATCTTGAGGAATTTCATTTAACCCACGATGCTCCACCACACCCAGTATCCCACCTGATTTCAGGGCCTTATGCATGGCTTTAAAAACAGTAAGCGCCTGCCCATTCCGCATCCAGTTGTGGATGTTTCGGAAAGTAAGGACTCTGTCTGCACTTCCAGGAGGAGCAATCTCTAGACGATCTGGAGGATCCAACTCAGTAAGCGCTATCTTTCCATAAACCTCTGGCAATTTGCCCATCTTCTGTCTGAACGTGTTTAGGCTATTTTGAAAATACGGTAGTTTCGCATCCGCCGCAAAATGAGCTGCGTAGAGTCGCCCATTATCCTTGAACAGTGGTGCCAGAATTTCCGTATACCAGCCACCTCCAGGCCAAATTTCCACTACTGTCATTTCTGGTCTAATTTCAAAAAACATTAATGTCTCGACTGGGTGACGATAAAGATCCCTTGCTTTGTTTTTTTCCAGACGCTGGATATCGTTTATTGCATTTCCCAGCTGCACCGTTTCCGAAGGCGCGGAAAACACAGTTGAGTTGCTGAATACCATTAAAATGGTCACGAATATTCTAAAGCCGTATTTTCTCATACTGTTTCCTCTCGAGGGTTTGTAGTTGAAAAATTCCACAATTGACTGAGACTGTAAAGAGCAAGGGATATGAAAGTTACTAATGTCCATCCGGGTATGCTAATCCCTAAAAATGTCCATAGGACTTCGGCACATTCACCGGTTCCACTAAGCATCATTTTAATAGCATCCGCCAATGGAAAGTACTCAAACATATATTCGATCCCTGGCCCACAGGCAGGAACTTCTTCAGGCGGAAGATTCTGTAGCCAGACATGACGAATGGAAATGGCTGCGCCTATAACCGCAACAATAAATCCCAACAGAGCATAGATTCGGATACCTGGTCGCTGGGGATTGTGGAAGGCAGCAACCAGAAATACCAACCCGACAGCAATGACTGCGATCCGCTGCGCAATACATAAGGGACAAGGCTCCAGCCCTTTGACGAACTGAAACCATGCTGCGATTAGCATCATTCCAAGGCAAAGGAGAAATCCAAAAAAGAACCAGATACGGGGGGGATATTTCATATATAACCGTTGTCCTTATGATTTATTATCTATTGGGAAATCAGGCGAAAACTGGCTTTTCCTTAGCAGATTCTATATTCTCGGGCAGCCTTCTAGTCATGATCTTTCTGATTTTATCAAAATTTTGACCTGTGGTAATCTATTCTGTTCAATCATCCCTATAATTGACAAGCTTGACTCGATCAATACCATTCAATAGTCAGCTATAGTTCAGCTACGTTTGATACGCTGTTCAAAGGAAGGCTCAAATAACTAGGCGTGCAAGGAATAAACCATGGCAATGATAAAATTATTTAGTGTTCCATTTTGTACTGCAAAAACAGTTTCCATACTCATTGCCATAGCCGTGGCTTTACCTGCTCAGGCGGCACTACCCAATGGAGTCGCATCAGGAGATGTCAGTCAGAATTCTGTTGTCCTTTGGTCCCGTAGCGATACCCCGGGGGATGTTCGCTTCGAATACACAACTGACCCAACATTCGCGACTCTACTCGGATCTGTCGAGCGGAAAATTTCTGATCCGGCAATACCGGTAAAAGTCCAACTCAGCGATTTGAATGCAGCGACAATATATCACTATCGTGCTACCAGCGCGGATGGTGCCAGTGCCACAGGAACATTTTCAACCCCCGCCCCTTTGGGTACTAGAAACGGCTTACGCTTTGGTGTATCCGGGGATTGGCGTGGTGAACTGGCACCTTATCCAGCGATTAAGAATGCCCCAAACCGGAATCTCGATTTTTTTGTGGAACTGGGTGATACTATATTTGCAGACTCCCAGTCACCGGACGTACCTGCCCTGCACGCCATCACTTTAAGTGAATACCGGGCCAAACACAATGAAGTCTATTCATCCCGCGGGGGACTGAATGCCTGGTCGAACCTGCGTGCCTCTACGCCAGTTTTTGCAACCATCGATGATCACGAACTGACCAATGATTTTTCCGGTGGAGCGGATGTATCCACTGACAGTCGTTTCGCTGCCAACTCACCCGGCACGCTGATTAACGATTCCACTCTCTATAACAACGCGTTGCAAGCCTTTCAGGAATATAATCCTATTGCCAATGAAACCTATGTAGACACGGGCAAAGATCCTCGTACGGATAGTGAAATCAAGCTATATCGCAGCAGAAACTTTGGCAGTGATGCTGCGATAATGGTTTTGGATTCCCGGTCATTCAGGGACGCACCATTAGGCCAACTGGAAACCAGTAATTTTTATGCAACTTCCCTAACGGCAGATCGCACGATGTTAGGCGAACGCCAAATAGATGCATTAAAACAGGATTTGGTAGATTCCCAAAACGAAGGAATCACTTGGAAATTCGTTATGATTCCGGAACCCATTCAGAACCTGGGCGTAAACGGTGCTGCCGATCGCTTTGAGGGATATGGCAAAGAACGTACTGAGTTATTCCAGTATATAGACGACAATAACATCCAAAATGTGGTATTTATTGCTGCTGACCTCCACGGCACTTTGGTTAATAATCTCGATTATCAAGCATTAGTACCAACTGAAGATGGTACGCCACGATTGATATCGACAGCCACCAACGCATTTGAAATCACGACCGGATCAGTAGGCCATTACAAAACCTTTGGCCCGCTAAACCTGGATTTGATCTCTTTAGTCCCCGTGGATAACGAGGGTCAAACCTTATTAGATGTATTTCTAAGCAATATTGGAGTCTCCAACTTAGCGGAGTTTAATACCTTGCCGCTGGCCATACAGAATATCGCGTTACAGGACTTGATCGATAGTCAGATTGAACCTTTGGGTTTTAATCCCATCGGTTTGGACGATTCAGATCTGATAGTGCAACAATTAGTGGGAGGATATACCGAGGTCAATACATTCGGATGGACTGAATTTGAAATTGACCCGATTACTCAAGCGCTGCTGGTGACCACCTATGGTATTGATCCCTATAATACCCGCGACATTGCTGACGACCTGAACGAAATTATAGATCGAGAGCCCGTGATTGTCAGCCAATTCCAGGTGCAGCCTGTGCCTTTACCCGCACCAGTCTGGTTGTTTATGAGCGGATTGGTATACCTTTCACGGTTTAGCGGCCTGACGAAATAAACTTACCAACCTTGCTTGCCTGTTTGCTCCTGACCAAACGATCTCAATCGTTACGTAGAATAACTATGAGCCTCTTGAGATAGTTCGGTCAGAAACAAAAATACTGTGCAATCTTGGTAACTTTATTCCGTCAAACCACCTAAGTGATTTCATAGGCAGCTCGAACAACTTCGCCAATAATTTTGATTCCCCGTTCCACAATCTCATCGGATTGCGAATAGGTTATACGCAGGCATTCCTGACGATGCCGCCATTCCTCTTCCAATCCGGGGAAAAAATAGTGGCCGGGAACAACCAATACACCCCGTTTTTTAAGCCGCTCATATAATTGTTGGCTGTCAATCGGCACGCCGTCTAACCATAACCAAAGGAAAATTGCGCCTTCGGGATTGTGGATATAGTACTCGATACCCTTTAGCGTTTCCTGAAGCAGGGAGACCGCCCTTTTTGCTTTGCTCTGGTAGAAAGGTTGAATCACCTCATGACTCAGCCGAAGGATGTCACCTGTTGCCACCAGGTCTTGGGCAAGAATGGGACCCAACCCACCCGGCGCCAGGTTTAAAATAGCCGTCATATTGGATAAAACCTGAATAATTTCCTCGTTGGCAACAACGATACCGGTTCGCCCCCCTGGCAACCCCAGTTTAGAGAGACTCATGCAGACTATGACGTTATCATTCCAGAGGGGATTCGCCTCGGTGAATAAAATGTTGGGGAAAGGGAGCCCGTAAGCATTATCAATAATGAGGGGGATACCCTGGGATTCTGCCATTTTCGCTAACCGTTGCAGTTCTTTGTCGGTCACCACGTTACCGGTAGGATTGGTCGGCCTTGATATACAGATAGCGCCTATTCCATCATCAATCTTAAGATTGTTAAAATCTACTCGGTATTTGAACAAGCGGTCATCCAAGTGTTCAATAATCGGCCGCACGGCGGTGAACAGATTGTCATCAATTCCCAAATCGGAATAGCCAATATATTCCGGCACCATTGGAAACAGAATCTGTTTTTCTCGACCACCGTCAAATTGACCGCCAAGCAGATTAAAAAGGTAAAAAAAGCTCGATTGACTCCCAGTAGTTAGGGCAATATTTTCTGGTCCCACATCCCAACCGCAATTTTTACGTAACATGTCGGCCAGAGAATCGATAAATATCGAATTGCCTTGGGGTGAATCATAATTCCCTATCGCCCGCTCAAACTCACCCGGATTATTCAGCATGTCATTCATGCGTTGACGGAAATAGACTTGCACTTCAGGAATATGGGCGGGATTACCTCCTCCCAACATCAACATATCCCGGTGAGTGGAAAGCGCTCTTCCCAAATCGTCCATTAGTTGCAAAATACCGGATTGCCGAGTAAAACGGGTACCAAATCTAGAAAATTTCATGGATAATTCATTTAAAGGCCAAGAATTTGTTATAAGTGCCAGAGCATAATTAATTTGACAGTTTTGCGCAGTATTTTTTTTCATCTTCAAGGCGCAGAAACAGGCGCATAGTGAGCTATGTAACTGTTTCTGCAACGCGGAAGATGGAAAAAAAAACAAGTAAAATGTTAAATTAATTATGCGGAGGTACTTACCTATCCTGGATAGGTTTTGTAGTTAGGAAACCAGAATTAATTAACCTATTCGAAGGAAATGAGGAATCTGATGTCTGAAAAAAAATTATACCCTATACCC
>JAZGGE010000063.1:0-5005 GCA_036480195.1 Methylococcales bacterium | reverse complement strand
CTTTGGCAACATGATGCTGGGTCTCGGCCAAGGTGTTCAACGCACTCAATGCATCGGTGTGAACGGTCTGTCCCATGTTCAAATGTGCTTTGGCAAATTGTCGTGTTGTGTCATGGTTGACACTTGGAATCGCTTGAAGGGCAACAAAGCCAGGTTTCCCCTTATTATGCTCACAGGCAACAATCACCGGAGTCTTACCCCGCCCCTCATCCGCGCTTTCCAGCACGGTTGCCACCGAGTAACGCATCATCCAACTCAATCACGCCATGAAGGCGATACAGGCTATCTTGATGTCCCATTGCCGTACGTAATTTGCGTAGCATTTTATAAGCCGTTCGCCAAGATCAGAACTCCTGATCTCACGGAATTTGTTTTGATACCTTCGTAGGAGGGGCTTTAGCCGCGATTCTCGGCCAAGATCGCGGCTAAAGCCCCTCCTACGGAGAGAAGTCGTTATTTTAGGCTCAGAACAAAATCCCATGAATTTCTATAACCTTTTGATTCACCGTGATGAGATCAGGTAGCCTGAAGATACACCAAGCAGCTTGGATAAGCGCAATGCCGACACACTTCCTTTGTCAGACGAAACCCAATAAATGGCCCAGAATCACTGGGTCAAGGAGACTTTGCTGGCATGAAACAAGGTGCCCGTTATGACCGATGTTTGGCGATGACAGTGTGCGCATTCAATCACAGGCCGTGTGTTCAGTTGCCAACCGTAATGCCCACACCGTGGGCATTGAAAACCCTCCGGCCATCGCAGAGTGGCAATCTCTACTAAACAGGTTGCATCGTCTGGATAACGCTTTTGCCACTCCCAGAAACTACTACCTTTTGCTTTCATGACTAATCCTCAATTTTACTGACTTATTAGTTAGTTAGAGAGTATTACCTGAGTTTCGTTCATAGTCATTTTTTAGAAAAGAAGGGGTCGATAAAAAAATAGAGAGAGCATTCGTATTTCGGAACCTGCCCCGTTATTGACTCACCAGACTTGATGAGGGGCGCGAATTATTGTTTAAAGTTAAGACTAGGCATCGGATAGAGGCGTTCAGGATTAATTTAAGTGTTTAATGTACCATTGAACCTTCCTCGCACCAAAAATAGTTTAGGCAATTCTGACAATAATAACTCTAGGAGAACGAATGGTTGGTGAAAAAATTGCTTTGATCACAGGTGGTTCGAGTGGTCTGGGTCTTGCGATGGCCAAAAAACTTGCCGGTGAAGGATATCTTCCTATCCTGTTGGCAAGAAAAACAGAAAAATTAGAAAGCGCTGTAAATTTAATACAAAAAGCAGGTTTTTCAGCCAGTACTTTTTCAGCTGATGTTTCCAATGTAAAAGAAATCGAAACAGTAGCCAGGGAAATCAAAAAAAAATTTGGAGAAGTTCACTTTCTTATTCTAAGCGCTGGAGTGGTCCATACCAAGCTACTGTTAAATTATGAAGATATGGAAGAATTAAAAGAAGATCTCGAAATAGATCTATGGGGGACTATTCTTTGCGCCAGAATATTTGTTCCCTTGATGAAAAGCGGTTCAAAAATTCTCCTTATTTCCTCTGCTTTTGCCTTGATTGGTGGGGCGGGATACAGCGTTTATTGTGCGGCAAAAGCAGGAGTCATGAATTTTGGAGAGTCTCTTCGCCGCGAGCTTCTATCGAAAAATATTGCTGTCTATGTCGCTTGTCCCGCTGATATTAAGACGCCACAATATGAAAAAGAAATTGCCAGCAGTCCGTCCTGGATGAATTCTAGCCATAGAAATCGCCCACTATCAGCGGATGTGGTGGCGAAACGAATTTTAAAAAAATGCCAAGGCAGTCGCTTTTTGATCATTACTAATTTCGATGTTTTGTTGCTGCAGTTTGTATCGCGAATTTTTCCTCGGCGACTAAGGGATCTAATTGTCGATTTTTCTCTTCCTAGACCTTAGGCGGCCTGACGAAATAAAGTTACCAACCTTGCTTGCCTTTTTGCTCCTGACCCAACGATCTCAATCGTTACGTAGAATAACTATGCGCCTCTTGAGATAGTTCGGTCAGAAACAAAAATACTGCGCAATCTTGGTAACTTTATTTCGTCAAACCACCTTAGGAGTCTAGCAAAAATAAGTTGCACATCTTCCTTATCTTTCACTCCGTCTTCTGCGTTGAGGAAAGGGTTACATACAACGAGTATGCGCCACTTCCCGCGCCTTGAAGAAGAGGCGAAATCCGGCGTAATATTCGACTTATTTTTGCTAGACTCCATGGTCTGGATCCGTGAGTCCATGACGGCGAGGAGAACAAGCTCTTGTTCCCACAGCGGTTCAAAAATACCCACTTAACCGATGGGTAAAGCTAAGATTATTTTGATTCCACCGTGAAACCAATACCTTGCACTCGACATCCGCCTGGGACTCACGGATCAAAGTACACCCTAAAAAAAAGATATCTGAAATTGATGGACAGATTATTAACAGAAGTAAATGATAGATACCACAATTGTCACGAGATATTCGAAACCAATATCAATCCGAAAATGATGAAGGTTCTTGGCATCCTTGGCTTTGATAAATCCTTTAGAGATGCTCAAGGCTGTTACCTTTATACAGAGGATGGGCAGGAATACCTCGATTTTCATTCGGGAGAAGGCGCCACCAGTATTGGCTATAACCATCCAAAAGTAATTTCCTTTTTAAAAGAAATCATGGATCTAAAACTCCCTAATATGATCCAGTTAAACTGCAATGTATTGGGAGGAATGCTCGCGGAGAAATTACTTGCAAAAGCTCCCGATTACTTAACCAAAGTCTATTTTGGAACTTCCGGTGCTGAGGCCGTTGAAACAGCACTTAAATTTGCACGCTGCGCCACCCAGAAAAATCGCATTGTCTATTGCCACCAAAGCTTCCATGGTCTTACCTATGGCGCGCTTTCTATCTGCGGAGATCAAGAATTCAAAGAAGGTTTTGGTGAATTAATGCACCATACGACCATGATCGACTTCAATAATTTAGAAGAATTGGAAGTCGAGTTAAAAAAGGGAGATGTGGCCGCATTCATAGCCGAACCCATTCAGGGTAGGGAGGTGATCCCGGCTAAAGACGGCTATTTGAAACGGGCTTCTGAACTATGCAAAAAACATAATGCCCTCTTTATTCTCGATGAAATCCAAACATCCCTGGGCCGCACAGGAAAGTTTTTCTATTTGGAGCACGATAATGCCAAACCGGATATTTTGCTGGTTGCCAAAGCTCTTAGTGGCGGCATGGTGCCAGTGAGTGCTGTATTGATCGGAGAGACAATTTACAACAAAGTCTATTCCAATATGGAACGCTGCTATGTCCACCATTCTACGTTTGGTTACAATACGCTCTCTATGGCTGCGGGACTGGCCACTCTGGAAGTCATCGAAAACGAAAAACTAGTGGAAAATGCTCATAAAATGGGCGAACTCATTATGGATGGACTAGAAAAGTTAAGAGAAAAATACGCTATGGTAAAAGATGTTCGCGGTAAAGGATTGATGTTTGCCATAGAACTTGGAAAACCCAGTTCCTTTGCTAAAAAGCTGGAATGGAATCTCGTAGAAACGACGAGCAAAGGTTTGTACGCTCAGGTCGTGGTCATACCTCTATTCCAGGAATTTGGAATTATCAGCATGGTCTCTGGCTTGAATAGCGTTATTAAATTTATCCCTCCCGTTATTATCACCGAAAAGGAAATAGAATACTTTCTCGACTCACTCGACAAGGTACTACATAAAGTCCAATCCACGTCTGAACCTTGGAATATTTTGTACAATATCGCCAAACGATCTTTTAGAAACCCATAGACTGGATTGAGTTACCCAGTCTTAAAGCTGTTAAAGCTGGACGTGGGGTCAGGTCCCGAACTGCGATTTTAGAAAAGAAGGGGTCGATAACAAACAGAGAGAGCATTCGTATTTCGGGACCTGACTCGTTATTGCTGCGTTTCTTTTTGTCCCATTTTGGCGTTAGGAATAGAGTTACATAGCTTGCAATGAATTTTTCCCCTGCGTTGAATTTGCCCTATGCTACCCAAATGCGTTAGGCTCTGTCATTCTGATCCATGAGACCTTTCAGGGTCAGTAGCAGAAATAAAAAATGGCGTGCTGGTAAACTCCAGAAACGATAAATAAATACTTTTCATTTATCGATTTCCAGCGCCTATTTGGCTTTTATTGAGGTGTAATATGAATAAAGATAGAAGACAAACACTTAAGTACTCGCTCATGGGATTGTTTACTTTGTTTTTGCCGAACAGCCGAACTGCTAAAGCAGGTTACGGAGAATGCTCGGTCTGCAACTGTGCAGCGTATGTGGACGGCGAAAACGAAATCTGCCAAAGATGTGGGCATAGTTATCCTGAACACTGGTAAGAAAGGGAAAGGCAGGATTTACGAATCGACATGCCCGGATACAAGATCGTCATGATAATGCCGCAAAGTGGGTGAGGGAGCTATCCAGACAGGTTAAGGAATTTCACGAAAGCTTTTTTAGGCTGGCAGAGGAAGGTTCGACAGGGAAGCAAGAGACCCAACCGCCATCCTGAAGAGAATTTCGTGTCTAACAAAACGACTCTTGATCGATGGCTTACTCTACGCTGGGAGAAATCCACCGATAACGGGATTCGCTACTACGAAGTGAGGATTCGACAAGACCTGTGGAATGGCTAGGAGCCTGTCCGAGAATAGAAGCCGCAGCGAGGGAAATCCATTTTGAGTCAGATTTTCCGATCATTTGAGGCGAATAGTGGGTCTATTTAACGAAAATGATCGGGAAATCTGGCCAAAATGGACTTTTCCGCAGTAGGTTCTCTATTCTCGGACAGGCTACTAGTACTCCAACCAGATTATATTGATGGATATACCAAGCCGACAAGCAGTCATCTGCGGTGTTGCACTCGCTTGAATTAGCCCTGCTAGTCCTGCGCTCGTGCGCCTTGCAGCTGACTACTTCTCGAGTAACTCTATCCGTCAACATAACCTGGTCGAAGTACT
>JAZGGE010000062.1:0-4423 GCA_036480195.1 Methylococcales bacterium | reverse complement strand
ACGTCGTGTAGAACCTTGAAATAAATGACATATCAGTGAAGAAATACCTTGTCGGAGGAGCAGTACGTGATCGTCTGCTGAAGTTTCCCGTCACAGAGCGTGATTGGGTGGTTGTCGGAGAAACACCGGAAACCATGACATCACTAGGATATCAATCCGTTGGTAAGGATTTTCCGGTTTTTCTCCATCCTGACACCCATGAAGAATATGCCCTGGCGCGAACCGAGCGAAAGATCAGCCCCGGATATACTGGCTTTTCCGTACACGCTTCACCTGATATCTCCCTGGAACAGGATTTACTTCGCCGAGATTTAACAATCAACGCAATGGCCGAGGACGATTCAGGCAATCTGACAGATCCATTCAACGGTCAGCGAGACCTGGAAGACCGATTGTTGCGTCATGTTTCACCAGCGTTTAGCGAAGACCCTGTTCGAATACTGAGAGTCGCTCGTTTCGCCGCCCGCTATGCCCATCTGGGGTTCAAAGTTGCGAACGAGACCCAGGACTTGATGAAAAAGATGGTTGCCTGTGGTGAGGTTGATGCACTGGTGGCCGAACGGGTTTGGGTTGAACTGGAAAAGACCCTAGGGGAACAATCACCGTGGGTTTTTTTTCAGATACTCCGTGACTGTAATGCCCTGGTGTGTTTGTTTCCTGAAATCGATCGTCTGTTTGGTGTTCCTCAACCTGCCTGCTATCACCCGGAAATTGATACAGGTATCCATACTCTGATGGTTCTGGAACAGGCGGCCAAACTCAGTAAAAAACCGGTAGTCAGGTTCGCGGCTTTAACCCACGATCTCGGCAAAGGCCTTACTCCGTCGGAAAACTGGCCCTCCCATCGGGGCCACGAAAAAACAGGGATTGAAGCCCTGAAAGCGCTGTGCGACCGATTAAAAGCGCCTAAAGCTTACCGCAAACTGGCGGAGAAAGTGATGCGTTTTCATACCCATTGCCACCGCGCGATGGAATTAAAGCCAGCGACATTAGTTGATACGCTTTACCAACTTGATACCTTACGGCAGCCTGAATCTCTGGAAGATTTTCTACTAGCTTGTAAAGCAGACATGCAAGGACGGACAGGCTTTGAGGATAGAGTCTATCCTCAAGAAGAATACTTTCAAGACGCTCAAAAAGCCGTAAACGCAATAACGGTTGATGATATCAAGACTCCCAATTTGAAGGGCAAGGAGATTGGCCAGGAACTCAGAATCCTAAGAATAGATGCTGTTAGGAAGTTGCTCCAAAATCTGCGATGAAAAAAACCGTCTTAATAACTGGTGCAGCACGGCGAATAGGGGCCGAAATCGCTCGCTATTTGCACAGTGCCGACATGAATATTATTCTGCACTATCGCCATTCCACTGCCGATGCGAAAGCACTCCAAAAAGAGTTAGTTGATAAGCGCCCAGACAGCTGCACTTTGTTACAAGGGGATTTGCAAGATATAGAAGCCTTTCCCGCCTTAATTCATCAAGCTGCCAGGCAATGGGGCGGGCTGAATGCCCTGATTAACAATGCGTCATCGTATTACCCTACACCAATAGACACCCTGGACGAAAGTCAATGGAATGATCTCATCCTAAGTAATTTAAAAGCACCCTTTTTCCTTGCCCAGGCCGCTGCGACCTTGCTGGAAAAAAATCAGGGATGCATCGTGAATATTGTTGATATTCACGGTATTAGGCCACTTAAAGACTATTCCATCTACAGCATTGCGAAGGCGGGTTTGATTTCAGCAACGCGATCTTTGGCTAAAGAGTTAGGGCCGGATATCAGAGTTAACGGGATCGCGCCCGGTGCGATTTTATGGCCTGAGACTAAAACTACCGACCAGCAAAAAGCAGAAATCATCTCCCGCGTCCCCTTGGGACGAATCGGGCTACCTACTGATATCGCAAAAGCAGCTTTATTCCTGATTCGGGATGCGGATTATATTACTGGCCAAATCATCGCGGTAGATGGCGGCAGAAGCTTATCTAACTAACCCAAGGGTTTTCCACCTTCGTTTGCCGCACCCCGGCCTTGTTAAATTTCGCCCACAGTGATCCGTAGGTTTCTCCAATAACCGGGTGGGTCAGACTAGATGCGATCTCCGCCAAGGGTTCCAAAACAAATGCATACTCAGTTATATCAGCACGGGGAACCTTTATCTTGCCATCCTCAATCACCGCATCCCCATAGAGAAGTAGATCCAGATCTAATGTTCTGGGGCTGAATTTTTCAGTAACACGTTCGCTACGATACTGGGTTTCGACAGCTTTCAATAGCTTACCCACCTGATTTACCGACATTTCCGTTTCGAATCCAGCCACAATATTATAAAAATTTTCACCTTCAAAACCCACTGGTTGGGTTTCATAAACACTGGAAAGCATCAACTTACTAAATACTTTTTCGAGCTCTCTGAGGGCAAGAGGAATATGCCGCTCTCGTTCAATATTGCTGCCAATGCTGACGAAAACCTTGGGCATGGGTTACTGATCCCCCCGCTCAATGATTACACCAACATCCGTGGCTCCACGTATCGCGCCCTTTTTATTTAGCGTTAACCGTACCCAGGGAACTTGAAACTCATTCCGTATAATATCGGTAATCCTTTCTGCAAGCGTTTCCACTAGAAAAAACTCACTTTCTTCAACAAATGCGATGATGCGCTTAGATACTGACTTATAATCCAATGCGTTCTGGATGTCATCAGTCTGGGCGGCTCGCCTGATGTCAGTCGCCATCTCCAGGTCGAGTACTACAATCTGTTTTGTTTCGCGCTCCCAATCGTAGATACCGATAACGGTTTCGATTTGAAGCTCCCGTAGAAATATAATATCCATTTCTCTCCTAACTTTTTAACCTGACTCCGCGAGTTCAGATTCATTATTTGAAAAACCTTTTGCAACAGCGCCGCGATAATGATAAAACTCTTTTTAAAACTGCATCGCAAAAATATAAAGAATAAAACAAAAAATGTGGTCTTGGCTATTAATTCCTTTCGCATACACGCTCGGCTCCGTTTCCAGCGCTATTCTGGTTTGCCGATTCTTTAACCTGCCCGACCCGCGCGAACAAGGCTCTATGAATCCCGGTGCCACCAATGTGTTACGCATCGGTGGCAAGAAAGCAGCGGCAATCGCTTTGATCGGTGATATGCTCAAAGGACTCCTACCGGTACTGTTGGCCCAGTCGCTTGGCGTTAACGATACAATCCTGGCGACAACCGGTCTTGCTGCATTTCTCGGTCATCTTTATCCGGTTTTCTTCAGTTTTAAAGGTGGGAAAGGTGTCGCAACTGTGGCTGGCGTCTGGATTGGGTTTTACTGGCAATTAGGGGCAGTCGTCGCAGTCACTTGGCTGATTATGGCAAAAACTGTCCGTATTTCATCGCTATCGGCCCTAGTCGCTTCTACATTGGCGCCGTTCTATACGTGGTGGCTATTGGAATCAGCTATCCTTACTTCTGCTTCAGCGATTATGTCCATAATCCTTCTATGGCGGCACCGGGGAAATATTCAACGGCTTATTGCCGGAGAAGAGACAAAAATCCAGGGTTAAGTACATGAATTTTATTTTCCGCTGGTCAAAACGCAAACTGACGCAATATAAAAATGACGAACAAAATCTGATTGTTGATACAGCACAATTCGACTACGAAAAAACCTGTCTGAATCTCTTAAAAAATCTGATAGGTCAACCTGAATTCCACATCCGTGATGGTTTAAACGAATACGATGAAGACTATACTTTTTTCGAAAACAGAGGGAACCTGATCACCCGCGAAATGGGACGTTTTCTGGCACGGCAACAAGAAAAAGATATCACGCTATCCAATTCCAGAATACCATTGGATAGAAAGGGAGAATTGGTCGAAGAAACTAAAATCGTCGGAGGAAAGGACTGTGACAAAGAGTCCGACAGCAAGCATAAGACAAATCTATGAGCGGCTCTCAGACAACAAATCTGAATCACTCCGCCAAACATGCCGCCTTCCAGGCTTTTTCCAACAACACCGTAGAACCAACATCACTCGTCGAATATACATCTCAGGGTCGACTGTTACTCATTGGATCGGAGCAAGAAATTGCGAACGTTTGGAACAGAGTCCCTGAAACCCTCACTTCTTCAGCATTGCTTATTGGAAAAAAAATCAACGTTTTAAAGAGCAAAGTCTTAGCGCTGATAATATAGCCGAAATTCAGATAGAAGGATTTTTAGGTGCATTCACAGTTGTTATAGCACCCAAACAGAAGAAATACACCTTTGACCTGATATTAGATTTACGAGACCCTCCTCTGATCCGTAATTCCCTGCCCCCTCCTGGATACTATGCGCCCAAAAAAGATAAAAGCACGCTTTCAGCACATTTAACAACCTTGTCAGATATGGTAGGGACTTTCGACAAGCCTAAATTTTTTGAGCATCTCCC
>JAZGGE010000061.1:0-4959 GCA_036480195.1 Methylococcales bacterium | reverse complement strand
CGCCACTCACTATCAATGGGGTGTTGTTTTCTTACAATACTGACCAGTTTTTCGAAGTTGCTCCTTCCTGCCCAGAGTTCGCCATCCAGGGGATAGGAAGGAAAACCTGTTGTAAACCAGTTTGGGGCAATATAAGGGTTACCCTGCCGAGAAAGAAGTTGCCGTCCATTCCAATATGCACGTACGCCATCCAATTTTTCGCTAATCCAATATTGGCCAACATCAATGCCTTTCGTATAGACATGGGCAAGCGTTATATCTGGAGGCTTTTCGGCATTCGTGGCTGGTGGAATCGCTAAAATCGCAATGAAGAAAAATATGTTCCACGTGGAATCATTGCGAGTTTCGTGTTGCCACGTTCTCATTTAATCTGACATCTGTTTTTGTACCAATTGGTAATACATACCTTGCTTTTCCACAAGCTCATCGTGCGTACCTTGCTCTACGATAGTCCCCTCATAGAGCACAAGAATTTTATCAGCTTGCATTATCGTGCTGAGTCGATGGGCAATGACCACGGATGTTCGACCTTTTAGGATATCCTGCATGTTTCTGAGGATATTGCCTTCCGATTGTGTGTCTAACGCAGACGTTGCTTCGTCAAAAATCAGTAATCGTGGGTCGTGATATAAAGCACGTGCGATACAAACCCGCTGAATCTGTCCACCGGATAGGCCCATGCCCCGTTCGCCTACAACCTGGTCATAACCGAGTGGCAAGTTTTCGACAAAGCCGTGGGCATCGGCCATTTTCGCAACTTCCATAATTTTCCGCCGATCAGGATTCTCTTCGCCTGCCGCAATGTTCTCGGCTATGGTGCCTGAAAACAATAAGTTACTTTGCATAACATAACCTACTTGGGCACGATAATACTCTTTGTCAATCAGGTTCAAATCATACCCATCCACGTTGATGTGTCCTTCCGTCGGGGGGTAGAATCCCACCAGCATTTTCGCCAATGTGGTTTTCCCGGAGCCACTTTGTCCGACAATGGCAAGCATTTCACCGGGGTTCATCTCAAAACTGATATCTTCCAGTACATAAGGGGTTTCATCACCACCATAACGGAAATAGACGCTATCGAGCTTTATCGCCCCTTGCAAATCGGGCAAGACGACCCGGGAAGACAGATCTTCGGGCCGTTGTTCAGGCTCTATATCCAAGACATCGCCCAGACGTTCCATTGCGACACCAGCTTCGTGGATTTGATTCCACAATCCCACCAGCCCCATAAGCGGCGACAAAACACTGCCCATTAAAGAATTGAAGGCGATCAATTGCCCAATCGTGAGTTCATGGGCAAGCACCAGGTTGGCTCCCACCCAAAGAATGACAATCGTGATCGCGGAATTCATAAGTTGTGAAGCCAGTCCCACGAAAATACCGAATCGTTGCGCCCGGTATTGGACGTTCAAGGCATTTGCGTATTTCCTTTCCCATTTAAGGCGCATCGGCCGTTCTATGCCCATCCCTTTTATGGTTTCAGTGCCTCCCAGGGTTTCAATTAGAACGGCTTCCGCATCAGTGGATGCGGTGAAAGATTCCCTGGCATATTTCTTCATCTTTGGTGTGACTGCGACTGTCAGGACGATAATCGGAATCACAAAAGCGATGAGTAATAACGTCATTTTGACGTTATACATAAACAAGATGGTGAAATAAATGAAGACCATCAACAGATTAAGAACAGTAGTCACGGTTGATTCAGTCAGGAATGCCCTGATTGTTTGGTTTTCCTGAAACCGGGCTAGAATATCGCCTGTCCTGCGGGTTGCAAAAAATGACAGGGGTAGAGACATGGCATGCTTAAAAAAACCGGACATCATGGAAAAGTCCAGATTGCGAACCATATAATTCGATAAAAATGCCCGTAGCATCGAGGTGAGCTGGGTAAAAAGATTAGTAATAATCAACCCACCAATCAACAGATTTAGGAGAGAGACGTTGTCATGAACGACTACACGATCCAGAATATTCTGGATAATCACCGGAGGGGCAATACCCAGAAGTTGAATGATGAACGTGGCCAGAAACAAATGGGCAAGAATGGATTTATACGGTTTGACATAGCCGATAAATCGAATCCAAGGTGACCGAGTCGCCTCCAGCTGAACGAGATCAGTATTCGCAGTAAATAACAGGCACGTCCCGGTCCAGCCTTTTTCGAACTCCTCAATGGTCATTTTTTTAAAGCCGGGGCCTGGATCAGCGACCCAGACATGTTCTTTAGATACACCGTATACAATGATGTAGTGATAGCCTTCCCAATGGGCAATGAACGGTAGTTCAAAACCCGACAAGGACTGAAAGGTACATTGAACGCCACGAGTGGTAAACCCCAGGGATTCACCGACTCGCGCCAGGCTTTCCATTGTTGCGCCTTGGGTGGTGACGTTGGCAAGTTCTCTGAGTTTACCCAAGGTGATAGCGATGCCATATTGCTTGCAAATCATTGCCAAGCAGGCGGCACCACAATCCATTTCTTCAGCTTGCTGGACGAGAGGAAAACGCTTGATCAGGCGTTCTCCCATTTTGGGTTTGGATTTCAGATCAAGAAGCAACGGTCGTTTGCGGCGTTCGGCCAGCTTCTTTTGCCGAAGCAGTTCGCGTTCGGTAAAGCGAACCCGGTCTTCCAGGGCTTCTTTCAGCTTGGGATTTCTCTCCAGAATGAAACGGATGGTGGGTTCAGGTATAACAAGGATGACGACATCAGTCACAGCAACGACCGATGCAAACTGTGCCTGCCGCATTAAAACAGCTTTTTCACCGAATACTTCACCCTGCCGTAGTGTTGCGAGGGGATATTCTTCGCCATCTTGCCTGAGCAGTACTTTCACTTCACCCTGGCGTACAATGTAAAGCCTGCGATCGCCCTTGGAGTCCTGCTCAAGAATCTGTTCTCCCGCCTTCAAGCGCTTGACGCCAACACTACGAATAAAACCTTCAATTTCATTTTTCTCGACTTTGCCACGCAAATCGAATAACTGGGTTACGAATCCCCCGGCGGAACTTATTGCAACATAACTTGTGATAAATCCGTTAGCATTCGGGTTTTTCTTGAGAATGGGTTCAAAGACCGACCTTGGGATAAAGACTAATTCTGTTTTCGCTGATGCCCTGGTAGAGGATTCGTGTCGAACCTCCCGTAGTACGGAAAGTTCACCAAATACTTCATTCGACTTGCGCACTCCCATGCTGACTTCCTTACCATTTTGGTCAGCGAATATCCTGACCATCCCTGACTTGATAACGTAAAGACCCTCGCCTATGTCACCTGCACTGTAAATGGTATCGCCAAAATCGAAATATTTTAATTCAGCATGGGCAGCAAGTTCTTCTAACTCGGCAGGTTCGAGGGGAGCCAACATTTCAACATTGGCAAGCAAATCGACCAGATATTCTTCATTCACAGGTTTTAGCTCCAATGATTACTATTCACGACGGGATCACAAGGGTTCAATTCGATGTTCACGCGCCAGTGATGCAAGCCACTCATCTTTAAGTTGCTTACGTATTTCCGAAGTCGTTTCTTCATCCAGTCGTGAGGCTTTTTTTCCATCTATTGCGATAATCTCAAAATGGCTCCCATCGCCTATGGAAAAAGGCCCTAATATATCGCCTATCGACGCATTAAACACTTTCGCTTCAACGACGGGCTGCATTGAGCCGCGAGTAACCTTACCAATCTTTCCACCTCTTTCGGCATCTGCAATAGAGTACCCTTTCGCCATTTCCTGGAACATTTCCGGGGAATCGGTCAATGTTGCCATCATCTCCTTTGCCTTGCCATCAGAATCCAGAATGATGTGGCTGAGGTCAACGCTTTCAAATTTAGGCGAATTCAGTTTAAAGTGTTCCTCGATTGCTTTATCGCCTACCACCTCAGCAATAATTTTTTCATGATAGAGCATATCGGTAATATGACGTTCTAATTCTTCCAGGGTAATGCCTCTGGCGTCGAGGAAGTCGTTCATTTCTTTGGCACGATGCAGGCCAAGCACCCGACGGAATTGATCCGCTCGTTGTTGAATATCATCACCGTTGACTGTTACTCCGCGCTTTTTTGCCGCATGGATTGCCAGCTTGTCTTTCACCAGGTCTTCGAGTAGCTCATCGAAACGGCCATTGAGTTTAAGGTACTTAATGAAATCGTCCGTTGTGACTACATCATCATCAATTTTAATCAAGTCAGTCATTTCGCTTCCTCTTTATTGTCTACCCCGCCAATTGACGGAAAGGATCCAGTGCCAAATCAATCAAGCGCCGTTTTCGCACCACGATTTCGGTAATGGCTTCCATGCCGTAGCGCAAGGGGTATTGGGTCTCCCCGATGGAAAAATAATCCCTGGATAGCCCAACGCGGCCTTTATAGACCGGAGCTTTGGTGGTCAATGAAGGTTTTGTCGAGGGAGAAATGTACTCCAGGGTTCCATCAATGAATCCATAACGCTGATATGCGAAAGCATTAAATTTGATTTTCACAGATTGTCCTGCCTTTAGAAAAGCGCGGTCGGATTCATTGATCTCAATTTTGACTACCGAGCGGGCATCCGTTGGTGCAATCCCCCCCAAAGGTGTATTCGCCTGCACTTTATCGCCCGTTTGAGTAAAGGCCAGATCAGTTACAATTCCGGATACCGGGGCACGTATAAGGAGGAAATTATCCTCATCAATATTATTGAATTTAATCCGTGATGCTGCTTCTGCGGTAAGCTCTGCACTACGGAGAGCAGTTGTCACTTTGTCTTGTTCAAGTTCAATTTCATCGAGCAGGGTTTCATGCTTAATTTGTAACTCAGTTAATTGTTGATCGCTTCCCTCCAGATCGCTTTTAGCTTTGGCGTAGCCTTCACTCAACTGAAAATCAAGTTCACCCAACCGGGCTTCCGCAATTTTATAATCCGCTCTGGCGGCCAGCAAGGCACTGCGTTTTTCTTCAACCTGTCGTTTGGATACACC
>JAZGGE010000060.1:0-10597 GCA_036480195.1 Methylococcales bacterium | reverse complement strand
TCTTGAACCAAGTACATTTCGCCGCCAAAAGAGCGATCATAGTGACCGAGGGTCCCATTCACTTCTGGATGGCCTGCATGACCAATTAGAATAACCTCACGACCCTCCCTGGCATTACGGATAACATCAATGTGAACTTTGGTAACTAAAGGACAGGTCGCATCAATCACTTCCAGATCCCGTCCTGTTGCTCGTTTGATCATCGACTCCGGAACGCCGTGGGCACTAAAAATGGTAACGCAACCGTCAGGAACCTCGTCCAGGGATTCAACAAAGATCGCGCCACGGGACCGCAAGTCTTCTACAACACGCTGATTGTGAACAATTTCATGCACTACGTAGACGGGAGAACCAAATATTTCTAGGGCAGTTTCCACGATTTCGATAGCGCGAACAACGCCCGCGCAAAACCCGCGTGGTTGGGTCAATACAACATCCATCATCTTCACCTAATTATTACTCGCTAATTTTCAGAAAGGCCCTGCCCACTCAAATAACTTAGAAATAACTTAGAAATAACTTAGAAATAACTTAGTATTTTACAGGGTAATTAAGGCTACATCCACCATCACTCAAGATGACAGTCAAATTATACCCAAATTTTACGATTTTTGCGAAAAAACAACAAAACAGGCTTCACTTGTTTGTAAAAAACCCTACGTCACTCTCTTAAGAGGACTTGACTCAATCCTAAAATCCTATAAAATTCATTGTAATATTTATTTTTGTCCAATCAAGATCAAAAACAATATTGGATTTTAATATTTTGTTGTTTTTTTTACAAAATTTGTTCACCACCACTTTGCCAGCATTCCCGAACTATACCGAAACAGCACATGAACGGAAGCCAAAAAACAACGAAGAGATCCTCAGTGCAGGATGATCTTACTGACGACCAGTTTCAGTCTGCGTTGTTAGAAGGCGTATCAAGGACTTTTGCTTTGACCATCCCGCAACTGCCGGATGCGCTATGCAAAGCTGTTTCGAATGCCTACTTATTGTGTAGGATTGTCGATACCATTGAAGATGAAGTATCTCTTTCCCCGGAACAAAAGCACGATTTTTGCCTTGGTTTTATAGAAGTTGTTAAGAATCACCAAGATTCTGGTAGGTTTGCAACCCAATTAGCGCCACTACTCTCCAAACAAACCATTCCAGCGGAGCACGAATTGATTCGGGATATTCCCCAGGTTGTTAGAATCACTCACAGCTTCCACCCCGATCAGCAAGAAGCCCTTATTTGCTGCGTTGAAACCATGGCACATGGCATGCCAAAATTTCAAGAAACTAATTTGAAACACGGTCTTGTAAATTTAGAAGAGCACAATAAATACTGTTACTACGTTGCAGGTTGCGTCGGTGAAATGCTCGCCAAACTTTTTTGCCACTATTCGCCGGAAATCGCGAAGCACCGATCTGAATTGTTGAAACTTTCAGTTTCCTTCGGCCAAGGATTGCAAATGACCAATATTCTCAAAGACATCTGGGATGATTCCCAACGTGGAGTTTGTTGGCTACCGAGAGATATTTTCACCAAAGCCGGATTCAACCTTGACAATCTTGCTTCTGGCCCTCAAGACCCCGCCTTTCAAGAGGGTTTGAAATACCTCATCAGTATCGCCCACGGTCACCTGACCAATGCTCTGAAATACACTCTGTTAATACCAAAAAAGGAAACAGGTATCCGTTATTTCTGCTTATGGGCTTTAGGAATGGCTGTACTCACCCTGAAAAAGATCAGAGGCAATTTAGATTTCAGTGACTCTTCCCAGGTCAAAATAAGCCGCAAACAAGTCAAGGCAACGATACTCGCGACCCGCTTGACAGCCCGCAGCAATCTCGCCTTACGACTGTTGTTCAAGACAAGTAGTACTGGACTTTCACTACCGCAATGGTCGGCTCAACGCCTCGAACCTAATAGATACTGTTAACCGTTTATACCAGGAATGGAAAACCCATGAATAAATCTGCAGTGATTAAAATCAACAGTAAAGATAACTGCTTTGCCTTTAATGACTCCGATAATCAAGCCGAGGAACTCACCCAGGCAATTTCCAGTGCGCAAGAAGCATTGGTTAAGCTGCAACACCCTGATGGCTATTGGCTCTTTGAGCTGGAAGCGGATTGTACGATCCCCGCAGAATACATCATGATGATGCACTACCTCGGCAAGGTTGATGAAATTCTCCAGGCTAAAATTGCCAACTTTCTGCGTACCCGTCAGAATAAAGATGGTAGTTATCCGTTATTTATCGGGGGTGAGGGAGACCTTAGTGGAACAACCAAGGTTTACTATGCCTTGAAGTTGGCTGGTGACCATACCCATCACCCCCACATGAAAAAAATGCGGGATTATATTCTTAGTCAAGGTGGCGCTGCTCGCTGTAATGTCTTCACACGCATTGCCCTGGCCATATTCGAACAATTACCCTGGCGGGGAGTTCCTTATATCCCGGTAGAGATCATGTTTTTACCGAAATGGTTCCCATTTCATCTGGACAAGGTTTCCTACTGGTCACGAACGGTCATGGTGCCACTTTTTATTCTATGCACCTTGAAGGCCAAGGCAAAAAACCCAAAAAAGGTCGATATTCTTGAGCTCTTTACGGTTCATCCCGATCACGAAAAAAACTATTTCCCTGATCGTTCAGCTTTGAACAAGATTTTCTTGGCGCTCGACAAACTGGGAAAAATCACAGATCCACTTATTCCGGGCTGGGTACGTCAAAAAGCCATCAAAAAAGCACTTGACTGGTTCATTCCCCGACTTAACGGAGAAGATGGACTGGGAGGTATTTTTCCGGCCATGGTCAATGCCTACGAAGCTATGTTGCTGGCGGGAATACCGGAAGATAACGAACGGGTCGTAACCGCTAAAAAGGCCATCGATAAGCTCTTGGTGGTCAATAAGCATGACGCTTATTGCCAGCCCTGCCTTTCCCCAATTTGGGATACAGCCCTGTCAATCCTGCCACTTCAAGAAGCGGATAATGAGAAAAACTCAAAGGCAATCGATGCAGCCATCGATTGGATCGTCAGCAAACAGTTAAAGGATGAACCGGGTGACTGGCAGGTTAAGCGACCCAATCTACAAGGTGGTGGATGGGCATTCCAGTTCGATAACGCTTACTACCCGGATATCGATGATACCGCAGTGGTCGGATTTGCCTTGGCTCAAGCTGAAAAGTCTACCTTGGAAGAACCCATTGACCGGGCAACCCATTGGGTCGCCGGGATGCAATCTAAAAATGGCGGCTTTGGAGCGTTTGATGCGGACAACACCTGCTACTATTTGAACCATATCCCTTTTGCTGATCACGGTGCGTTGCTTGATCCTCCCACGGTGGATGTAAGTGCCCGGTGCGCAATGCTTCTTTCAAAAATGGCGGATAAAAGTCCCGAATACCGCACTGCCCTGGATCGATGCATACAGTATCTTAGAAACGAACAGGAACACGATGGTTCCTGGTTCGGACGTTGGGGAACCAACTACATTTATGGTACGTGGTCCACGCTAGTGGCTCTGGAGCAAGTGGGGATACCCAATAATGACCCGATGACACTCAGAGGAATCTGCTGGCTAAAAAGCAAGCAACGGGAAGATGGTGGCTGGGGTGAAGACAATGAGAGTTATCATGACGACAGTTATCGGGGTGAATACCATACCAGTACTGCCGTGCATACCTCCTGGGCTTTGCTAGGACTGCTTGCTGTTGGAGAGGTAAATTCACCGGAAGTAGAGGCGGGTATCAACTACCTGCTGAATACTCAATACGACGACGGTTTTTGGCGTGACGAAGGCTTTAATGCCCCCGGCTTCCCAAAGGTTTTTTACCTGAAATATCACGGCTATGACAAGTTTTTTCCGCTATGGGCATTAGCACGCTACCGAAACCTTAAGAAATCATCATAGGTGTGCTTGGAATAAGTGTTGCACTTCCAGAGGAAAAAAATACTCTAGGCAAGACTAAAAAATATAGCGGTAAGATCGATCAGCTTAGTGACCAGTCACTGATTGTAGTATCGGGTACGGGGCCGGAGAACGCCAGAGAAGCTGCTCTGCTACTCCTTGACCATGGAATTACAGCCCTAGTTAGCTGGGGCTGCGCAGCAGCACTTGACGATGCCTTACAGCCTGGCGACCTCATTATCCCCGAACAATTGAAATCGACATCAGGAGAACGGTATTTAGCAGATCCCCCATGGCACAATAGACTTGTTACGCACCTATCCAGCAAGATAAAGGTACATAACGAAGCGATTATCCAAAGTGAAGGACTTGTTACCACAGCATCAGAAAAATCTCGACTTTTCTATTCCGAAAAAGCCATAGCTGTTGATATGGAAAGCTTTGCCCTCGCCCAACTGGCCAGTGAAACGAAACTCCCTTTCCTTTCCGTTCGCGCCATCGCCGATCCTGCAAGCATGCCACTACCTCAATCAGTCATTCAAGCGATAAACCCCCAGGGTGGTATAGCATTATCTGTTGTGTTAAAAAATCTAGCCGGAAAACCCTCTGAGATCACGACACTTATCCAGTTAGGACTGCATTTCCACGCAGCACAAAAAACCCTTAAACGGGTCAGAAAGCTTGCACCCACCCTTTATTTTCCGCCAGAGGTATCCACTCCCGAACCCGCTCGTTCAAACCTCTAATGTCGAATCGTTCAGCCACTTTTTCCACCCGATTCCTTTCGATATGGGCCCACTACACGATAAAATACACTTGGTGGATAATATTGTTCGGCCTTGTCAGCAGTGCCGCAAGCATCTATTACGCTGCGAATAACCTAGGGATAAACACCAATACTCTGGAAATGATTTCGGCTGATTTGCCTTTTCAAATCAATCGCAACCGCCTGGAAAAAGCGTTCCCACAAGACAAAAATGCCATCGTCGTCGTCGTTAACTCCAGCACACCTGAGAACTCGGAATATGCCATAAGAGAGCTGGCGGAACGTTTATCTACCAAAAAGGACGCGATTGAATCCATTTATATTCCTGGCGGCGAAGAGTTTTTCAAAATAAACGGCTTGTTGTTCCTTGCAACGAATGAACTCGAACCTCTTGCACAGGAATTAACCCAGGCCCAACCATTTCTGGGCCGGCTTGCGAAAGATAACAGCCTTAATAGCCTTTTTGGAATTCTGAGTCAGGCAATTTCGGAGAAAGATAAATCCCTCCCATTGGATCTTGACCCTTTTCTGACACGCATTGACCTAGCCGTCGAAAATACTTTGGCGGGAATTGACCGGCCAATTTCCTGGCAGCAATTGTTTCTTGGAGAGAAATCAAAGACAGCACCCACTCAAAGATTCCTCCTGGTTAGCCCAAAGCTTGATTTCAGCTCAGTGAGGGCAGCGGAAACAACAATGAACGCGCTTGAGTCTGTCCGCCAAGATCTCGTATCAACCAACAGTGACCTGAAAATCCGCTTCACGGGGGAAGTTGCTCTTGAGTATGAAGAACTGGAAACCATTAGTCACGGTACTTCAGTCGCAGGATTGATGTCGCTCATTCTGGTTTGTGGCACATTATTGATAGGACTCCATTCCTTTTCCCTTATGATCGGCGCACTGCTTACTTTATTCGCGGGGTTAGCGGTTAGCGCTGCTGTCGCAACAATAACAGTGGGTAGTCTCAACTTGGTTTCCATCGCGTTTGCAGTTCTCTATATCGGTTTGGGTGTTGATTACGCCATTCATCTTATCCTGCATTTCTGGGAATCATTTAAAAAAACAAAATCACGCCCTCAAGCCATTACGGAAGCCATAGTACGGATTGGCCCATCCATATTTCTCTGTGCAGTCACCACATCAGTTGGCTTTTTTGCCTTTGTTCCCACCGATTACAGCGGCGTATCGGAACTGGGCATTATTTCCGGTTGCAGCATGTTTGTCGCTTTACTGATAACCTTGACACTACTTCCCGCAATACTGCTAAAAATTCCTCTCCGACCCATCGCGCAAACTCAAAAACGAACAACCGAAAAAAAATGGGCGATATGCTATGAATTCCCAGCCCGCCATTCTTGGGTTGTACGAATTATCGCATTGATTCTTGCTGGGTATTCTCTTTCCCTGCTGTCAGGTGTTTACTTTGACTCAGACCCCATCAATATGCGTGATCCCCATGCAGAATCAGTCGTTACCTTTAAAGAGTTGTTAAAGTCAAAACAGGACTCGCCCTTTACTTTGACAGCAATGGCAAAGAACAAGCAGTCCACGCTGCAACTGCAAACACAACTGCAAAAACTGGATGCAGTAGACAGTGTTATTACCATTTTTGATTTTATCCCTGATCACCAGGAAGAAAAACTGGCGCTCCTCGAAGACCTTAACTTTGTTCTGGGTTCCCATTTGACCCACTACCCTGAACCCTCTGCAGGAGATGTGGAAAAACAAATTGCTGCACTACGTAATTTCATTTCTGTGGCTGATACGGCGATTAACAACGATAACAACTCGCCTGTATTGTTACGTCTTAAAGAAAGGCTCCAGAATTTTCTTGAAAAGGTAGCCCCCAATGAAGAACCCGTGGATGCGGATCAGGTCAGTCGATTGCAGAACAATCTCCTGGGATATTTTGCCGTTACAATGAACACGTTGCTTACAGGATTGGAGGCGCAACCTGTCGAAAATATCGACAACCTACCTCCCAGCCTCTCTGAACGTTGGCTAAACCCTGATGGTATTTATCAAATACTTATCTTTCCCAAACAGGATCTGAACAACTCGGAACACCTTAAAGCATTTGTCAAAGAAGTGCGTCAGGTAGCGCCCGATGTAACTGGACTACCTGTCATTTATCAGGAATCTGCAGCAACCATTACCGATGCCTTTATTCAAGCACTAACTACCGCTTTAGTTGCCATTACATTTGTTCTTTTACTTGAGCTGCGCAGTATTAAAGATACGGTATTGGTATTGGTTCCATTGCTGCTTGCAGCCTGTCTAACCGGAGCCTATACGGTCATCAGCAATTCACCTTTAAATTATGCCAATATCGTTGCTATCCCCCTCTTATTCGGTATGGGCGTAGACAGTGGAATCCATGTTATTCACCGCTTGAGACATATGGCTCCAGGTGATTACCGGATACTTCAAACCAGTACGGCACGGGGTGTCTTGTTTGCCGCGCTCACGACATTTTTCAGCTTCAGCAGCTTGGCTTTCACGAATCATCCAGGCACTTCCAGTATGGGAGAATTGCTGGCTGCTGGTATCACTTTTACATTGTTATCTACATTAATCCTGTTGCCGGCTCTGGCATCAAAACGAAAAGCTTAGAGGTAAGCATGACTGTTTCAATTGCCGATCTACTTACGGAACGTACCACTGAAAACTTCACGCTGCATGAAAATCATCTCAACACCCAAATGGTTAGAGTGCTACGTACCATTGGTTACGATCGAGTCTATGTCAAAGGAAAAGGACAATATCTCTATGACGACAAAAATCAGAAATATCTTGACCTGCTCAGTGGTTTCGGCGTATTCGCTTTGGGCAGGAACCATCCAGCCATTATTTCCGCACTGACCGATGTATTGCAGGCGGATCTCCCCGACATGGTGCAAATGGATGCTTCCCTGCTTAGCGGCTTGCTGGCGGAAAAAATTATCAGCCTCTGTCCCGCCGGTATCGAAAAAATGTTTTTCTGCAACTCGGGCGCAGAAGCCGTCGAAGCGGCCATCAAGTTCAGCAGATACACCACAGGGCGATCAAAAATACTCCATTGTGAACATGCTTTTCATGGGCTGACCCTGGGCGCTCTTTCTTTAAATGGGGAAGAAATTTTCCGCGAAGGTTTTGGACCCTTGTTACCGGGATGTTCCGCGATTCCCTTCAATAATCTCGATGCTTTGGAACAATCACTTTCCAATCGTGATGTTGCCGCCTTTATTGTCGAACCGATCCAAGGCAAAGGCGTCAATCTGCCTGATGACAGTTATCTACCGGAAGCTGCCCGTTTATGCGCAAAATACGGAACCCTTTTCGTCGCAGATGAAATTCAAACCGGCATTGGCCGTACCGGAAAATTCTGGGCAGTCGACCACTGGAATGTAGAACCGGATATGATTTTGATGGCGAAAGCGCTCTCCGGTGGTTTTATCCCGGTAGGTGCAGTCGCCATGAAACCTCTCATCATGGAGAAGGTATTTAACAGAATGGATCGTGCTGTCGTCCATGGCTCTACTTTTTCAAAAAATAATATGGCTATGGCGGCAGGATTGGCTACTATAAATGTTATTGAAGAGGAAAATCTATTAGATAACAGTGTTAGGATTGGCAGCGAATTAATCGCCGGAATTGAAGCTCTAATTGGTAAACATGAATTTCTTAAAGAGGTCAGGGGCAAGGGATTGATGATCGCAGTAGAATTTGGATCGCCAAAAAGTCTTTCTCTAAAAGCCGCCTGGAAGATGTTGGAAACTGCAAATAAGGGATTATTCTGCCAGATGGTGACAATACCGCTGTTCAAGGAACATCGAATCCTCAGTCAGGTTGCCGGACACGGCATGAATGTCGTTAAAATGTTGCCGCCATTGATGATTTCCGAAAAAGATCGGGATTGGGTTATTTCGGCATTCGATGAGGTTATCGGAGAATGTCACAAAGTTCCCGGGTCAATCTGGGAGTTAGGGAAAACCTTGGCAGGACATGCGATAAAAGCGAAGAAAGCAGCGCGGTAACGAACTTCAGAGCTCCCGGCATCATAACAGGTAAATCAACAATTTATAGGTATTCCCAGGATTTTTATTTGAACCCAGAATAGCTCCGAAAAAAGAGATTCCCTCGGTAGGAGGGGCTTTAGCCGCGATTTCGGACTAGATCGCAGCTAAAGCCCCTCCTTGCCCTGAAATTACTCAGCCTTCTTTTCATAACCCGTAACTTTCTCCGACAACCACCCCAGAAGGGCATCCAAACCTTCATTCGATAAAGTCGTCGTAAACTGTGATCGCTTTAACGCGATATCACTAACCCCATCAACAATAATATTGACTATGTGCCAACTCCCATCTTTTTCGCTCAATATATATTCAAACTGAATGTCTTCTCCTTCCGGCACTGTAAGTAGTGCCTTCACTAACATCTTGCTACCTTTTATTGGCTCTTCACCCTGGACAATAAATGCTTCTCCCCCATAACCGTTGAACCTGTCAGCATAGGTTGCTACGCTATATTCAGTGAATTTGTCGACAAGCTGTTGCTTCTCGGGCTCGCTGAATTTTCGCCAATTGCGGCCTACCGTAATTCGAGCGATAGTCGCTAGATCGTGGGATCGTTTAATAACCGGCTCCAATTTCTGATATCGTCCTTTGTATTTCAGCTTTACTGCGTTCTTCATGACATCCATTAACGTACTATTCAATTCTGTAATAACAGCGCTTGGCGATGTACTATCAACTGTTTGTGCTTTTACAAAAAACGTAAATGAAAATAAAGCCAACCCAAAAACCAAGTATCGCAACATCTTAACCTCTCATTAAATAGACCTGGGTAAAACCCATCCCTTGTTGTGTATATGATAACATTGCCACTCTCTTTAAATATCTAAACATATGCGTTTTAGTTCATGGCATGCTGCCATCATAAAACGTTTGCCGTACCGCCCCAGGAGGCTGTCCGAGAATAGAAACCGTAGCGAGGGAAACCATTTTGAGTCAGATTTTTTGATCATTTGAGGCGAATAGTGGGCTATTTAACAAAAATGATCGGAAAATCTGGCCGAAATGGGCTTTTCCGCAGTAGGTTCTCTATTCTCGGACAGCCTCCCAGGACGGTCTCTCTCAAGTAACTGCTATGTCGTCAGAAAAAAACGCTCTTTTGCAAAACAAACTATCAACCGTGTCCATAGAAGACGTACAAGGCCGCCTCGATACACGGGAAATAAGTATTGATAAAGTTGGTATTAAAGCTATCAAGCATCCCATTGGCATAGTGAATAGGGACGGTAGCATACAAAATACCATCGCCACGTTTTCAATGTACGTGAATCTTGCCCACAACCAAAAGGGTACCCATATGTCTCGCTTTATCGAAGTCTTAAACTCCGAATGTAACGAGATAAACTTTCAGAATTTTGGCCTCATTGCTGCGGATATGACGCAACGCCTGGAAGCAGATTCCGGGTATATCGAAGTTACCTTTCCTTTCTTTTTACGCAAAAAAGCACCGGTTACCGGCGTCGAAAGCATGCTGGATTATGAAGTTACTTTTCACGGACAGTGGGAAAGCGAGCAATCGGATATTCTCATCAAGGTGGTCACGCCAGTAACGAGCTTATGCCCTTGTTCAAAGAAAATATCCGACTACGGAGCCCACAACCAGCGTTCCCACATCACGATTACCGCGAAAGGAAGCGAGGAATTGTGGGTTGAAGATCTTATCGATTTGGTAGAGCATGAAGCATCCTGTGACATATATGGCCTTTTAAAGCGAACGGACGAAAAATATGTCACAGAAAAAGCCTACAACAACCCTAAATTTGTTGAAGATATTGTCAGAGATATCGCCAATAATTTGAACCAGAATTCGAGTATCTCTTACTATAAGGTAGAGGCAGAGAACTTTGAATCCATTCACAATCATTCCGC
>JAZGGE010000059.1:0-5425 GCA_036480195.1 Methylococcales bacterium | reverse complement strand
CCTCCTAGTACTCCTTCAGCATTGTATTGACGGGTATAAGTAAGCCGAGAAGCAGAGCTTGTTGTACTCGCTTGAATTAGTCCTGCTAGTCCTGTGCTCGCGCGCCTAGCAGCTGACTAGTTCTTGCTCATATACTAAATGTGTTGTAAAGCATGATCCTATCGCACTTGTAGATCCAATACTTTACTTGGTCGTACGTTGCCATTGATCAAATACATCAGCTCGCCAGGGACGAATAGCAAGAAACAGACTGTGTCCCAGTCTTTGGTCGAATGGAATCTGTGCATCCTGACGGTTAAGCGTGTTGAATTCCCCCGCGAGTTGCTGTAGGCGCTTGATCAGAGCGTTGCGTGATTCCTCCGACAGCATCCCCGACAAAAAATAAAATGATTCCCCACGATCTTCAAACCGACTGTTTAGAAAGTCCTGCTGGAGATTGGCTACAAAAAACTCCTGAATAGGTCCATTTCGCCGCCAGGAGAAATTTGAGGAGATTCGTAGCTTGATCCGGTTGTTGGGCAAAAGATCAATTAGCTTTAATCGGTCAAGCCGGGCGAGGTAGCGAATTGTTTCGGTGGAAGTGAACCGATAGTTCAAGACAATTTCATTGAACTTACAGCGGTTAACCACCAAAAAAGTGACCAACAGAAACCGACTATCCGAAACCAATTCCTTTTCCTGTTCTTCGGTGAGTTCGGTAAGCGTTTGACGCCGAATTTCCATCATATTTACCAAGTCGGAAATCTCCATATCCATTAGCTGGCAAATCTGCTCCAGGCGAATCATGGAAAAATTGTGCTGGGCGAATAGTCGCTTGATGCTGGCCTCGCTGAGTGAAAGGCTGTTTGCCACATCTCGATAAGTTAAACCATTGGCCTTTAGGACTTGCTTAAGGGTATCAACCAGAGCCAGGATTTGGGGCACAGTGTTTCCTCTTTCAAAAAGTATTAATAATTGATACTAACTGACTAACGTAAAGCTACGTTTATCAAGTTAGTTGCAAATTATGACATTTTCATCAAAACTCTTCCACAAGGATTGTCCTTTCTATCGAAACGATAGAAAGCCGTGATAATCCCAATCTCAATCCGAACCGATTTTCTAAGCAATACAAGTAAGGCGTCCTGACGAAATAAAGTTACCAACCTTGCTTGTCTTTTTGTTCCTGACCAAACGATCTCAATCGTTACGTAGAATAACTATGCGCCTCTTGAGATAGTTCGGCCAGAAACAAAAATACTGCGCAATCTTGGTAACTTTATTTTATCAAACCACCTAAATCCGAGGCTCCAGATGACACCCATGATCAAAGCAAATCCATTTAGTTTATTGGACACCGTACCCAAGACTCATTGTCGATCGAAAAACTGGGCGCCATGGTTATGGGTATTGCTTTCACTGTTCGCATTTCGAGTTTTTGCCCAAGCGCTGCTCACAAGGTTCGATATTCCCTTACTGCCCAACTTCGATCGCTGGCATAGCGGCGCCATGCCCTATTGGATGCTGGCTATGGCCCAGATCGTGATTCTATTGATAATGCTTTGGGTCACATTTCGGTTTTCGCAGAATCGCGTGATTGCAAACCCCCGGTTTGGAAAATTTCTCGCTGTTTTAGGTTTCAGTTACTTTACCGCCATGGTTGTCCGTCTGATTCTGGGTCTGACGATATATCCTGAGAGCCGCTGGTTCACCAATTGGATTTCCACCAGCTTTCATATCGTGCTGGCGAATTATGTATTGGCGGTGGCCAGTTATCATCTGTCCCATTGGATCAAATCGATCCGGCTACAGTTGGTCTTTCCCTGGCTAGCTTATCCGGCCGTTATGAGCGGCGGAATAACCCTTCATTTTGCTCTATCAAACGGGCAGCAACATCCGCTTGTCAGTGTTTACTTCCCCGTTCTTTTAGGCATGGTTCTGGTGACTTTGTTCGAGGTCGTATTTCCCCACAATCGTAGCTGGCAGCCAGATAGTGCCGTTGTTAGAAATGATCTCTGGTTTATGGGGATGATTCAAGGGATTCTTCCCCAAGTGATCGCTTTCCTATTTATTCTGGCCCTGGTGAAACCGATACAGTCCCTGGGATGGAGTTTAACCTTCGTCTGGCCGCAGCGTTTACCCTTGTATGCACAGGCTTTATTAATGGTTCTGATAGCTGATTTTTTCCGCTATTGGCTACACCGTGCAGCGCATAAGAACAGATTTCTTTGGCGTTTTCATGCTGTTCATCATTCACCTGAAAGACTTTACTGGTTGAACGTCGGCCGATTCCATCCCGTTGATAAGACTCTGCAGCTATTCCTGGATACACTGCCGTTTATGTTGCTCGGAGTCAGTGCCGAGGTGATTAATTTGTATCTCGTTTTCTACGCAATCAATGGATTTTTTCAGCATTCCAATATCGAACTGCGGTATGGCTTTTTGAATTACTTGATCAGCACTTCTGAACTCCACAGGTGGCATCATTCCCGACTCCCGGAGGAATCCAATTCCAACTATGGCAACAACTTGAGCATTTGGGATTTGTTGTTCGACACATGGTTTCTTCCGAAAGACCGGCAAGTCGATGACCTCGGGTTGGAAAATCGGACATACCCGATGGATTTCATGGCTCAACTCAAAGCGCCGTTCATCAGCAAATTGGATACGTACTCATGAAAAACTTGATACTGGATGTTCTGACAATCTTAAAAATGGCTCTAACCAAACGATTTTTGTGGAAACCTCTGATTTGCAAAACATATACCCCTCAACAGGCTCAGAATGATCTTCTGTTGCGTATTCTAAAACAGAATAGAAACACGACTTTGGGTCGGGAGTACGACTTCGCAAATATTTCTTCATATGAAGAATATAAAAAAGTGGTGCCGGTCAACGGCTACGAAGCCCTGCGTAGCTATATCGAAAAACAGGAAGTTGAGAAAAAACCGTACTTGAACCCAGACCATCCGGTTCTGTACGCCCAGACCAGTGGTACGACTGAAAAACCCAAATATATTCCTATTCTGAAATCTACGATTTCCCAATATAGGCGAAGTCAGCAAATTGTCGCCTACACACAATACGCGGCTATACCCGGAGTGTATAAGGGTAAGGTGCTAGCGATCGTCAGTCCAGCGATGGAGGGGCGGTTGGATACTGGAACGCCTTACGGATCAATGTCCGGACTAATCTATCAAAGCATGCCAGGCTTTGTGCATGCAAAATACGTGGTGCCTTCAAAGGTCTTTGAGATCGTAGATACCGAGCGCAAGTATTATCTGATTGCACTTCATGCGCTGTCTGAAAAAGATATTTCCATGATTGCCACAGCGAACCCCTCAACGTTGGTAAAACTCGACAAGATCATGAATGAACAGTCGGAACAGTTGATTCAAGAGATTAAGGAGAAAAACCCAAAGCGAGCAGATGAGTTACAACAGTTCTTGTCAAACAAAGGCGCACTGATTTTCGCCGATGTTTGGCCGAACCTGAAATCTGTGACTATCTGGACTGGTGGGAGTTGCGGAGTTCTGATTCCGGCACTGAAAAAGAAGCTTCCTCCAAACACCTGTATCGTTGAGATGGGGTATCTGTCGAGTGAGTTTCGCGGTGGAATTACGGTTGATGTATTGAACAACAGAGAAATTCCCACATTACATGAAAACTTCTTTGAGTTTGTAGAAAAAAACGACTGGGTAAATGAAACGCCAATATTTCTAACGCTGGATCAGATTGAGAAGGGTAAGCAATATTACATCTTTGTTACGACCCAAAGCGGGCTTTATCGCTACGACATCAATGACATTATTGAAGTTACAGGCCAGTTCAACAACACACCGACGATCCATTTTGTGCAAAAGGGCAGAGGTGTAACAAATTTGACTGGCGAAAAACTCTATGAAGGTCAGCTTGTTCAGGCAATGATGAAAGTAGCGGAGGCACATGGCGTTGATTTTAATTTTTTTGTGATGCTGGGTTGCTCGGAGACTCTGCAATATACCTTGTTTATTGAGCATGAACCGTTGGACTTATTCGATTTAGATCAATACCTGGGTGGTCTCAATATAGAGTTTTACGCTAAATGGAAGAGCCGACGATTAAATCCTGTACGGGTCGTGTATGTGCAAGACGGAACAGGAGAAGCCTATAAACAGCACTGCTTGAATGATGGGCGGCGCGAGGGGCAATATAAATTAGTGCCTCTGCAATATAAACATGATTGTTCCTTTGATTTCATTGAGTATGTGCGGGAGGCATCAAATGAAGCTGCATGATCTTGCCATCGAAAATCTGGATATTCCATTCAACGTATCCTTCCGGCATTCTTCCGCTGTTCGTACTACAACCGAGTCTGTACTAGTTACAGTGGTTACGGAAAACGGTATACAAGGTGTTGGAGAAGGATGTCCGCGCCAATACGTCACTGGAGAAACTCTGGAAACTGTATATGATTTCTTTAATGCACATCACCACGAGTTTCTAAGTATCTATACGCTGGATGACCTGAAAATATGGGAGGAAAACCACGAAGCAGAAATTAATATAAATCCGGCAGCATTTTGCGCTGTGGAGCTGGCTTTATTGGGCGCCTTGGCAAAAGAGCAGCGTCAATCCATCGAAGCTCTTCTTTCATTGCCGGAACTATCTGAAGAATTTAAGTATACCGGGGTGTTGGGAGCTAGCAATCCGGAAAGATTTCAGGAACAGCTTGAGCAATATCGACATTTAGGATTTACGGACTTCAAGGTAAAGGTTTTTGGTGATGTAGCGACAGACAAGGTAAATATCGCGGCAATCAAGGAACGTGGTTGCGATAACATTCGCATCCGACTTGACGCCAACAATCTTTGGCCTAATTGGGCCGAAGCGGTTACTTATATAAAAGCGCTTGATTATCCATTCTTTGGATTGGAAGAGCCACTGGGGGTGCATCAATATGATGGCTGCCGAAAGATTTTTGAAGAACTTGGAATACCAATCATTCTAGACGAGAGTTTCAGCAGGGAAGCTGATTTTAGACACATTCAATCAAATCCGGAAACTTGGATCATTAACATTCGGATCTCCAAGATGGGGGGGATTCTGCGTTCTTTAGCTGTTGCAGAACGCGGCAAAGAGTTGGGCTTCCCCATCATTATCGGTGCACATGTGGGTGAAACCAGTATTCTGACTCGTGCGGCGTTAACAGTCGCTAATGAATACCGCGATATCTTGCTCGCTCAAGAAGGTGCGTTTGGTACCTATCTGCTGGAACACGATATCGTCGACCCGCCGATTATGTTTGGCAAGGGCGGCCTTTTAAGAGCGGAGCAGATATGAATAGCATAAGGAGGCTGTCGATTCTCAAACAGCCCACGAGGTTTATCATCCTGTTATTTTTTGCAGGCATTTTTTCGGGATGTGCGACTGTTTCAGATTTTGTAGCCAATCAATTCTTTCTTCC
>JAZGGE010000058.1:0-11787 GCA_036480195.1 Methylococcales bacterium | reverse complement strand
CACATTGTTTTTGTTGGGTTACGTTGAGCTAACCCAACCTACGCTCCTACGGAGATTAGGTATCGTTTGTTTCGTGCCTAATAAATGCCATCAGCTCGGCAAGCTAGGAACCGAACAACCCGTCAACTTAAGTATTTTTTTGATTGGAAAAGCAATATCATTGTCTTTGGATACAGGGTTGTTGATCCGCAGGATCAATATTCAGGAAGCGAACTGCTAACTTTTGATTTAATCGGTACAATGTCACAGGTCGAAGAAAAAATAAACAAAGAGACTCATATTCCTTTTTGGCGTCGATGGATTCACCATATCGTCCCTACCCAATTTAATGACATTTTTGGTCTGGTAAAACGGCTTGTTACTTCGAGAAGCCTCGAAGCTTGGTCGGCGATGCTTTACGCTTTTATGGGAGTCGTATTAACACCTTTGGACTTAATATTACAACAGTTCGAAAAAGGTTTTTACCAGAAGGCAAATTCGCCGCAGCTGCCACAAATATTTGTTTGTGGCGCCCCCCGAAGTGGAACAACCCTAACGGCCCAGGTTCTGATTAAACACCTACCGGTATTTTATTTCAACAATTTGACCAGCCTTTTCCCCCGTTCTCCAATTACAGCGAGTAAGCTATTTGGTTTGTTCCTCAAAAATAACAAGGATCAAATAAGTTACGTGAGCTTTTATGGAAGAACCGCTCGTCTTTCAGCCCCCAATGACGCACTCTATTTTTGGGACAGGTGGATAGGGGCGGACAGAACAAAGTTGCCGGAATCCATTAGTGCTGACAATCAGGATGCTATCGTGCGGTTCTTTGGCGCTTTTGAAAGTTATTCCAAGAAACCTTTAGTGGCGAAAAACAATAATCTGAATACTTATGCCCACTTGATTGGCGAGATTCTGGATACTGCTTACTTTATTTGCCTGGACCGTGATCCCGTATACCTGGCTCAGTCCCATCTTATTGCTCGCAGACTTATCCATGGTGATGAATCTATTGCTTATGGCATTAGATCTGCTGAAAATGAAAAAGCTGAGGGCGATATTGATCCACTGGAAGATATTTGTCGACAAGTATTGTTCAATAGGCAGCGTATAAAACAACAACAGGAAAAATTGGGGCAGGATCGTTTTATAATCATTTGCTATGAGGATTTTTGCGCAGATCCAGCGAAATGGGTAGCCGAAATCTCAGCCAGGATTCTTGGCAAGCCAATAGATGCAATACAACTCAGAGAAAGCTTGAAGCCATTTCCATCGGCAAATAAAAGGAAAGTGAATGAGGCGACTTTCCTCAAAATCAAAGAAACTTTTAACGGTCTCAAGCGAGAGGGAGGCTAAATATTGTTGTGTCAGCGAGGCTTTATTTACAATTAGCCTCGCTAACGCTCCTAGATAATGGTTAAAAAATGATCGTGAGTTAGATCAGGCTAAAGGAGAGAGAGCTTTTCCGAGAAAAATTCTAGCTACAATTAAGCGGCTTGCGCTCTTCGATTGACACCAAACAGTGTCAGCAACGCCGAACCAAACAACCAAACGGCACCCGGTACGGGTACTGCAGTTACGACTAGATTACTATCTAATGCTATTGCAATTTGGACATCATTTATCAGTTGACCCTGGCGATCTCCTGACCACAGCAAGTTTTTATCTTCTTCTGCAAAACCAAGGCTATTCGTATGAACTAGTCCAAGGGTGTGACCAATTTCGTGCGCAACAACGTTTCCAATGCCTTCAGTGTTTCCAGGAGAGGGTACGTTATCCAGGAAGTCAGCAACAGAATATGCTGAACCATTGCCATTTATAAAGGAAAAGCCCCCCGTTTTGAAAAAGTTGTTTCCCGGGTTGAGTTCTTCAAAAGAGAATGCAGGCGGAATATTTACAAAATACATATTAAGCACATTAGGATCGTCGTTTGCTACACCAGCAGCTTTCCCGGTATCAACAATCTTTCGGAGGTCAGTAACTCCTGGCCGGGTTTGGCCATTATTATTCGGTGAACCACCTGTTCCCCAGTTTGCAAAGGTGTTATTCCAGGCGCTGGGTGCTAGAAAGTTAACATCTATTCCTGCCTGATTCCAGATGGAATCGATCCTGGTTTCAATCGCGGCTTGTTGAACTGCATCCCCAAAAAAGGTTGCCGTATTCGCACCGTTGTCGTCAGATACGATAATAGGTTGAACAGTTACAATGGCTTCGATTAGTCTTGCGGGGTTGGTAACCAAAGCTCCATACGCGGAGGCGATACCACCGCAAAATAACCCAATCAACGCAAAAGATCTAATCAATGGTGTTGAATAACTCAATGTAATTCTCCGTATCCAAAAAATAAAAAACAAAAATTTAGCGATAAAGCGGACTAAACTACTTACACGCTGAAATCCTGTATGACAAAACCAACTCCGCCTGATGTTGCCCTTGCGCTATAGTTTTTTGTCCTTCATAAAGATCCCAGCATTCTTCGTCGTTTTCTTGTACTACTGACCTATCTGCATGAACCACAATGGCACCCGGGAACTTATTATTGACTACCCACTCGGAACAGATCCCACTTTTGCAGTGTAACTCAAATTTTGTTTTTGGCCTATCTTTATACCACCATTCAATAGACCGAACCTTGAAGGCATTTCTTTGTTTGTCAATAGTTCTAATGTCAATACTACGATTCTCATTAAGGGCCGCGGGATTACTATTGTTGCACGCGTGTAGCGAAACCAGCGCAATCGCTATTACGATCTTTTTCACAATAAACTTGATTCCCGATATGTCTAATTCTCGCTGACAAATCTAAATTTTCGACTAGTATTATACTACTTAGTCATAGCCGAATAAACAAGGTAGAAGTAAAGCAAAGCCAGATGAAATATTGGCCCAATTGTGACTGGGATTTTGGGAGTGGGAGGAACTAGATGTATTCTTTTAGGGTACTGTCGTGCTAAAATGACAATGTAGTCTAAGGCTTACTTTATGATCGGTATTGGTTTAATGCTTTCGTAAAGTAAAATGTCCATGACTGGGTAAGTAGGTTCGCTGTATAGCTGTTGATAATACAAGACTAACATGAAAAAAATATTGAATTTATTTGGGACAAGGCCAGAGGCGATAAAATTTGCCCCGGTCATTCGTGCGCTGGGAAAATGCGGAGATGTATTCAATACTGTTAACGTCATTTCATCGCAACATACCGATCTTCTGCATTCATTCGTAGCAGACTTTGGGATTCAAGTGCATCATGATTTGAAGGTCATGCGACCTAATCAACACCCGAGCCAGATACTTTCGACGATACTGACAACGCTTGACCCGATTCTTTGCGATGAACAGCCTGATATGCTACTCATTCAAGGCGATACCACAACAGCCTTGGCAGGAGCGTTAGCTGGCTTTCATCGAAAGATAGCCGTTGGGCATATTGAGGCAGGCCTACGATCTGGTAATATTTCCTCGCCTTTTCCGGAGGAAATGAACCGGCAATTGATTTCCCGTATCGCATCGTTACATTTTGCCGCGACGCAACACAACCAGCAATACTTAATCCAGGAAGGTATTGATAAAGACAAAATAATTCTGACGGGTAACCCCGTTATTGATTCACTTAACAGTGTCCTGGAATCTACAGAACCTTCAGCCAAGCTTCTAGATTGCTTGGCAAAGTACAAGGGGCTGAGAATAATAGTCTTAACAACGCACCGTCGGGAAAGCTTTGGTAACCGAATGTTGGAAAATCTTGCGGTTCTCCGGGAGTTTGTCGGACAGAATGAGGATCTGGCCCTGGTTTTTCCTGTGCATCCGAATCCATCGGTACGTGAAGCTGCATCCAAAATATTCGAAGATGTACCTAGGATAGAATTGATTGATCCGTTGAACTATCCTGATTTTCTTCACCTGCTTTCCAGTGCCTGGTTAATTGTGTCGGACTCCGGTGGAGTTCAGGAAGAAGCTCCAACACTGGGTAAACCCTTGTTGGTTCTTCGGGAAAATACCGAGCGACCGGAAAGTATCCAGGCAGGCATTGCAAAGCTGGTTGGTGATTCGTCCTCTAGCCTTAAAACCCTTTTAAATGAGGCTGGCCAGGAAGAGTCCTGGGTTCACCATGTGCGTGACGTCCCTAACCCCTATGGACAAGGTGATGCTGGAGAACGTATTGCCCAGGCTCTTGAACAGTACTTCTAAATTAAGTCTAATCACTTCATAGATTTAAATAGCGAATAATCTAGAAACAAGTCAAGTCGTCTAGCCTAAAAAATCAAATGGCCATGCGCTAAATGTAGTGTATGGTCGAACTTATATTTTATTTAGTTTGAGGATTGAAATATGAATAGTGTATCTACGCAGCAAAATGACCAAGAACTGATAACCTTACCTTCGGATCAAGAAGCATCCGGGCGAACCTTGGGAGAAGAAGAAATTACCTTGGCAGCAGAAGCTATCCGCAGTGGTACGCTGACAAGTACTAAGGGTCAGTTCACCAAACAATTAGAAAAACGCTTTGCCGAACAAGTCGGGGCAAAGCATGCTTATGCCTGTTCCTCAGGCACTGCGGCAGTTCATACAGCAGTTGCCGCGATTAACCCGAATCCAGGTGATGAGATTATTACAACTTCTATCACCGACATGGGAGGATTAACGTCGATTCTCTATCAAGGCGCAATTCCTGTATTTGCTGACGTTGACCCCAAGACCTGCAATGTAACCGCAGAGACTATAAAAGCGCGACTCAGCGAAAAAACCAAAGCAATTCTCGTGACCCATCTTTTTGGTAATCCCTGTGATATGGGGCCAATACTGCAACTGGCGAAAGATAAAAATATCCCAATTATTGAGGATTGCGCCCAGGCCTATCAGGCAACATGGGAAGGCCGGCACGTAGGGACTTTGGGGGATATCGGTTGTTTTAGCCTGCAGCAAGGGAAACATATTACCTGTGGAGAAGGGGGGCTGGTTACTACCAATGATGATGCTCTGGCCCGCCATTCTTTTCTTTTTGTCAACAAGGCATGGGGTTACGGTGATGAAAAACCCGATCACTACTTTCTCGCACCTAACTATCGGTTGAGTGAGGTACAAGGCGCTGTGGCTTTGGCCCAAATGGAAAAACTGGCTGCGGGCGTGAATCAGCGGATCGCTCTGGCGGAGCAGATGAATGAAGCAATCCAGGCTCTTCCTGGTCTCGAACCTCTTTCGATTTACCCTGACTGTGTAAACACCTATTGGCGATATTGCTTGCTTATAGATGAAAATATCATTGCTGGCGGATCACCGGCAATCGGAGCAAGCCTTAGAAAAAAGAATATTGCTTCAGCGCCAAGATATATCCAAAAACCGGCCTTTAGCTGTGAGATATTCGCCAAACAACGTACTTTTGGTGATAGCCGTTTTCCATTTACACTGGCGCGGCCTGAAGCGGTAGATTACTCTCCTGAGTTGTTTCCGGGTACTTTCGAAGCTCTTGAAAAAATATTGGTATTGCCTTGGAACGAACGTTATACAGAAGAGCATGTTGACTATATCGCCAAAGCGTTGCAAAGCGCCGTGAAAGAACTGTCTGGAGGAAACTCATGACGAGTGAAAAACCGATTCGCTTCGGTCTGATTGGAGCCGGGGCGATTGCCCAATCCTACCTTCAGGCTTTCAAGACGACAGCAGAAGGGAAACTTGTCGGGGTGGTTGATATTCGTCCTGATGCAGCCCGCGCTATGGCAGAAGAAGCCAGCTGTGAAAGCTTTACTTCTTATCAGGCGCTGATTGATAAGTGTCAATGCGACGCAGTCATTGTTTGTACCCCGCCTAGCACACACCTGGAAATCGTAAATTTCTTAACCAGTAAAGGAATTCATGTTTTGTGTGAAAAACCTTTGGCACTTGACTCGAAAAGTGCCAAAGAAATGCTTGCAGCCGCTGAACGCAAGGACGTTCTACTATCAATGGCGACAA
Organism: Methylococcales bacterium; assembly: GCA_036480195.1. Classification (GTDB taxonomy): domain Bacteria; phylum Pseudomonadota; class Gammaproteobacteria; order Methylococcales; family JAZGGE01; genus JAZGGE01. The sequence continues at coordinate 5,859 of JAZGGE010000058.1, read as the reverse complement.
AGTTTCGCTATGTGAATGATGTTATCCGCGCTAAAAGCATCGTGGAATCAGGAATCCTGGGGGAAATCATTTTATTTGAAAATGCTTTCACCTCTCGTGTTGATATGACCAACCGATGGAACTCTGATCCAAAAATTAGCGGGGGAGGTGTACTTATTGATAATGGGACGCACTCAGTTGACCTGATTCGTTATTTTCTTGGTCCTATTGCCGAAGTTCAGGCCGTTGAAGGTAAACGAACCCAAAGTTTGAATGTCGAGGATACCGTAAGAATATTTGTGCGAACTGAAAAGGATGTGATGGGGAGCATAGATTTGTCCTGGAGTCTCAATAAGGAGCTTGACAGCTATATCGATATTTATGGCTCTCAAGGAGTCATTCGAGTCGGTTGGGGTGAATCCAAATACCGCCAGGCATCAAGCCAGGATTGGGTTGTGTTCGGAACAGGCTATAACAAGGTTCAGGCGTTTACCAGTCAGATAGAGAACTTTAGCCGGGCTATACACAAAAAAGAGCCTTTGTTGACGGGAGCAGATTCAGCAATCGCCTCAGTGGAAGTTATCGAAGCGGCCTACCAATCCATGAAACACAATGATTGGATGCCGGTAAAACCGAGTGCTGCTGTTACGGGAACAAAACAAGCATAAAACAGGAAATACTATGGATCCCCATATTCATCCTACAGCAATCGTTGAGGAAGGTGTTCGAATTGGCTCGGAAACCAGCATTTGGGATAATGCCCATATTCGGGCGCCATGTGAGATTGGTAATCAATGTATTATCGGTGGGAAATCATATATTGCCTATGGTGTGACTATCGCCGACCGAGTCAAAATTAACGCCAATGTGTACGTTTGTACAGGTGTAACCATTGAGCAAGGTGTTATGGTCAGCGCAGGGACCATTTTTACCAATGATCGCTTCCCGAGAGCTACTGTACCTGACTTGTCCGAATTACAGGATTCTGCTCCAAACGAACACACTTTAACTACAAAAGTACGAGAAGGCGCTACGATCGGTGCCGGAGCGATTATTGGGTGTAATCTGGAAATAGGCCGGTTCGCTATGGTGGGCATGGGTTCAGTAGTCACTCGCTCGGTACCCGATTTTGCCCTTACGGTCGGTAATCCTGCCCGGGTGGTTGGTTTCGTCACCCGGCGGGGAGAACCCTGGTTAAAATTCTCTCCCTGGAAAGTTCCTGATCTGGCTGAATTTACCTGCCCTGATGGATATCGCTATCACTTAAACAAAGGGCAAGTGAGTGAAACTTCTCCTGAATTATAATCAATAAAGCATTATGGCTAATCAGCAGGAAATCGCTATTATCGGCGGGGGCATGTTGGGTTTAACCCTTGCCCTTCGTTTGCGTGAACGAGGTAAAACGGTGACATTAATCGAGGCGGCACCCCATCTCGGCGGACTGGCTAGCGCTTGGACGTTGGGTGATGTGGTATGGGATCGGCACTATCACGTTACCCTGCTTTCTGATTCCTATGCCTTGGCTATTTTGAAAGAGCTTGGGTTGGAACAGGAAATGCGTTGGGTTATAACCCGTACAGGCTGCTACAGTAATAACACGCTTTATTCCGTATCAAATACGATGGAGTTTCTTCGGTTTCCTCCTTTAAACCTCATTGATAAGTTAAGGTTGGGTGGAACCATCTTTCTGGGATCACGGATCAAAAACTGGAAGAAACTTGAACAAATTACGGTCTCCGACTGGTTGATAGGCTGGTCCGGACGGCGAACCTTCGAGCGGTTTTGGTTGCCCCTGTTGAAATCGAAATTAGGTGAAAGCTACCGGGAAACATCTGCTGCCTTTATTTGGACGACTATCCAGCGCCTATACGCGGCTCGAAGTAGTGGCTTAAAACAGGAAATGTTTGGATACGCACCGGGTGGCTATGCCCACATTCTAGACAAGTTCGCAGAGAGACTAAGAAAAGACGGTGTCGAAACCCAGCTTGGGTGTTCGGTGAGAGAGATTCGGGATGAAAATGGTAAGCCCACCATAGAGTTTGAAAATCATGAAGCTCAACGCTTTGATAAAGTAGTCGTTACTACACCTGCACCCATTGCTGCGAAAATGTGTACAGCCCTTTCGAATCAGGAACGGAATCAATTGGCCAATGTGCGATATCTCGGGATTGTCTGTGCATCGTTGTTGATGAAGCGCCCGTTAGACGGTTTTTACGTCACCAATATTACTGATGAGGGATTTCCATTTACGGGTGTTATTGAAATGAGTGCCTTGGTTGATCCGAAAGAATTGGGTGGCAACCATCTGGTTTATCTTCCCCGATATGTGACAGAAGATGACCCGATCTATGATTTGCCGGATGATGAAATTGAAACGTTGTTTAGAAAGGGACTCAATCGCATGTATCCGGATCTTGAAAAATCAGACATTTTGGCATTCCGTGTTTCCCGTGTGCGCTATGTCATGCCAATTCCGGTGATGGGCTATTCGGAAACTGTTTTACCCTTTGCTACAACACAACCGGGTGTCTTTTTAGCGAATTCATCCCAGATTGTTAATGGGACATTGAACGTCAATGAAACCGTTGCGCTTGCAGAGCGCGCAATACAAACAATTGCATTATGATGAAACCCATTGCCAGTCTTTCCCTGGATCTCGATAACCAGTGGAGTTATATGAAAATTCATGGGGATTCCGGTTGGGAATCCTTTCCATCGTATTTTGAAACAGTTGTTCCGCGCTTTCTTGAGGTTTTGAATAAAAAGAACCTCACTCTTTCCGTATTTGTTGTTGGGCAGGATGCGGCTATTGAAACCAATCACAAATGGCTGAAGTCCATCGCTGATGCAGGACACGAAATAGCTAACCATTCTTTTCATCATGACCCCTGGTTGCATCTCTATACCGAGCAACAAATTGATGAAGAACTGGCATCAGCAGAACAGGCAATTGAAAACGCAACCGGTTTCAAGCCGGTTGGATTTCGTGGGCCCGGATTCAGCCTTTCCGAAAGTACCTTGCGGGTTCTATTAAGCCGGGGTTACCGATATGACGCCTCAACATTTCCCACCTTTCTTGGTCCCCTGGCCCGTGCGTATTATTTCATGACGACCAAGCTCTCGAAACAGGAAAAGGAGAAGCGCAAGATGCTTTTTGGTTCGGTTAGCGAGGGTTTTCGACCGATCAAAGGGTATTACTGGAAAATGGAGGCCAAAAAACGTTTGTTGGAAATTCCTGTTACAACAATACCTATCATTAAGTCTCCTTTTCATTTTAGTTATTTACTTTACCTCTGTCGATTTTCTCCAGCTTTGGCTAAATTATATTTTAGTATCGGGTTGCGCATGTGCCTTATTACTGGTGTACAGCCATCAATTTTGCTGCATCCTTTAGACTTTCTAAATGAAAATGATGTGCCGGTACTCGGCTTTTTCCCCGGAATGAATGTTGATATTGAGACTAAACTTGGTTGGGTCAATGGTTTCTTGGATATTTTGGGCGATAAATTTTCCATAAAAAGTATGGCCGGTCACGCGGAATTTCTCGAAAATTCGAAATTATTGAAAGAAGTTATCCCCAATTTCCCCCAACCGGAATCTTCCTGATGAAACCAACTTTTAATAAAACGTCTGGGGTACAGGGTCGTTTAATTGTATTTTTGATGTAGAAAATGACCAAGCAGCGAATTTCAATCTTCATAGGGTTTGTGCTCGCGTTCGTGTTCATGGGATTGGCACTTCAGGATGCGGATTTAAAGGAAGTCGGTCGAGTACTTAAAAAAGCTGATGCATGGCTTGCAGTTCCCTTGCTGGCATCATTGGGGTTATTTTATTGGGTAAAGGCAATTCGCTGGCGGATTCTTTTATCTCCCCTGTGTCAAACCTCAGCCAGGGTTGTATTTCCGTCAATGATGATCGGTTTTGCCGCGAATAACGTCCTTCCCGCCCGACTTGGCGAGCTCGTCCGCATGTATATCCTGGGAAAACAGTTGGATCTCCCCAAGGGGTATGTTCTTGCTACTCTTGTTTTGGAACGTATATTCGATTTTCTAACAGTATTTTGTCTGGTAGCGATCGCATTGCTTTACGGAAGCACTTTGTTGCCCGAGTTGGAAGCTGCCGGCTATTTTATCGCTACCCTAAGTTTTGCTCTGATAGTCATGGTGACAATCTACGCAACCTTTACCGACTTTACAATCAAGGTTTTTTCTGCCTCCACAGGTTTTTTACCTACATCTTTGCAGAAACGCCTGATAAAGCAACTGGAATTGGGTGCATTTGGATTTCATTCCATCAAAAATTTGCGATTTCTCATTATTATCTGTTTGACATCGATAGTACAGTGGGTGCTTTTGGCGCTTTGTTTCTATATTGCCATGTTGGCTACCCACATTGATGTGCCTTGGCCTGCTGCCTTTGTTTTACTGGGGCTCATCGTTGCGGGATTAACGTTGCCAGGGGCGCCTGGGTTTTTTGGTACCGTAGAACTGTGCTTTACTCTGGCGTTAACGCCTTATCATGTGGGCAACGATCAAGCGCTTGCTGCGGCGATTTTCTATCATGGATGGGCGTACCTGTCCGTCACGCTCTTGGGTATTTTTCTTATTCATCGGATGGGGTATTCCTTTACTCAGGTATCCACCCAGATAAATAGTACCGAAAGGAAATAAACCAATGGTTGCATTGTGAACGAAATTAGGAGGAATTGATTTGAAATCCAGATATTCACATACTGACAATGAAAAATTCCTGGTCTCATTGATTCTCCCTGCTTATAACGAAGAAGCCATTATTCAGAAAAATATGGATACCTTATATGCGTACATTGCAACGCTAGAGGATCAATACGAATGGGAAATCATCCTGGTCAATGATGGCAGCCGCGATAGAACTGGTGAACTTGCTGATTCCATAGCCGCCGAGCATCCGAATACCCGGGTTTGTCACCATCGGGTGAATCGAAATCTGGGATACGCTCTTCGAACCGGATTCAGCTGCGCGAAAGGTACTTACGTTATTGTGTTTGACATGGATCTCAGTTATTCAGTCGAACACATTGAAAGGCTATTGACGGCAATACGGGACACCGAGGCAGAGGTTGTTGTGGCTTCTCCATACATGGAAGGGGGTAACAATATTAATGTACCCTTTGTTCGATTACTCCTGAGTAAAGGGGCTAATCGCTTAATGCGGATAATTTCAGGAATTAATATCTATACGTTCACTGGGATGGTTCGTGCATATAATGGCGATTTTCTCAAACAACTCAACCTGAAGGCGCGCTCTTATGATATTAATCCTGAGATTCTTCAAAAAGCGAACCTGTTGCGCGCGCGCGTTATAGAAATACCTGCGTGTCTTGATTGGACGGATCAACAAGCTGTTGGACGAACCTCGAGTCTGAAGGTGTTAGGAACTATTCTTGTTGGCCTTATGTCAGCATTTATGATGCGGCCTTACGCTGTTTTTCTTTTTTTTGGTTTCTTGTTGTTTTTGATATCAGTCTATGTAATTGGCTGGATTTTTATTAATACTTACCAGGCTTTTCCAGACGTGGCTGTAATAACCGATGGTTATATCTCTGGGTTTACACATGCAGTTGCCAAGGTTTTTGACGAGCGTCCTTATGCCTTCTTCGTAGGGGGGACTACCCTTATTATGGCATTGCAATTTATTGGAATTGGTTTTTTATCATTACAAAATAAACGCTATTTTGATGAACTTTTTCATATTAATACTCGAATATTGAGAAATAGTGATTGTTCCCGCCAAAGTGATTGAGGATGTGGAAGAGTAATGGTGGAATCTGCATTATTACCTGGATCCGTGAGTCCATGACGGCGCAGAGCACAAGCTCTTGTTTCCACAGCGGTTCAAAAA
>JAZGGE010000057.1:0-3245 GCA_036480195.1 Methylococcales bacterium | reverse complement strand
CATCATGAGTTTTGTTACACGCTTGATGAATAGATTGCCAGAGTCGTTGTTTAGATTCCATTATCAGTCGTCCATTTTCCACCCACGCGACAAGTTGTGCGCCTGGTTCTATCGCAAGTTGATGTCGTAAATTTGCTGGAATAACGATTCTGCCTTGTTTGCCAACAGATAATTCTGTGGTTTGCATGTGTAAACCCTCAGGAATGAATATGCCACAATTATACTTTTAATGTGGCACATTACCAAATCTAAAAAACCTAACTCATAATTATGAAGTGTAGCTCGTAATGCGGAAGATAGATGTGTAGGTTGGCGATGGCGGAATGACGCTATAGCGTTCGATATATCAAGGATGAGGTAAAAGGGCCGCGCCTTACATTTCACTTTCTAGCTCTCTTTAGACCCACATCAATAACCAGCCTCATCAGCATTTTTCTAATAGACACCTATTAGTTCGGCAAGATTGTGTAGACAACGATCTCGCGTCCAAAGAGTGGTATTAGCAGTCAACAAGGTCGAGGCCAGCAAATGAAGATCAATAAAGCCGATGCCTTTACCCATCAGCTTATTTTCCTCCAAACAATGAACCGCCTCATTATGAGTGGCTTCTGTTACATAAGACAGGTTTTTCCAAAGGCTAAGTAGCTGTTGACGATTATGCAAATAACCACAGGCAAGTTCACCTATGATCATTGGATGAATAGAAACTTGACCTTGCTCAAGCAGATTGACGAGTCGCTCATCTTTTGAACGCAAATGATCAATCCAGATGGAGGTGTCGACCAGCACCATGAAAACTATTCGGCACGCTCGGATTGTCGTCGCGGAATTTTCCCAAGATCAGGTTCTGAACCGCCGAGACAAGCCAATCGTCGGGCGCTCTCACGTTCAATCAACGCTTTCAAACCTTCTCGCATCAAAGCAGTTTTCTCATGGATACCCGTTAGCTCAACGGCCTTGGAATATAAAGTGTCATCAATATTAAGAGTTGTACGCATATAAAGAGCCTCGCAAGCATTAATTCAGGCATCAGTATATGTTAATCATGATGCCTTGCAACTATTTCGGCTCTTCGCACATGAAAATTCAGTGGGCAGGGGTACAGCGCAAAAGGGGTCGCATCTTATATTTCACATTCTAGCCCCGTTAGATCCCGTTTTTTATCGTTTGTATGATTAATTCTCACTCAAGAAAGTGATAATGTAGTGACTCCCACGCTCTGCGTGGGAATGCTGCCTTTGACGCTCCGCGTCTAGAGACTGAGGTTGCCAGCCTAGATAAATAGTGGCCTTAGTCGACCCATCCGACGGTGGAACGCACAGATCCGGAATCCGGAATCCGGAACCCGGATTCCGGGATCAAGTCTTGTTTTTGACACCGCAATTAATAAATGAGGTCAGATTTATTTTTGTCCCCAACTAAAGCCTTGCACTGAAAGTGCATAGTTTTGAACTAGTACTCTTTCACACTTGTATTGGCGAATAGAGGAAGTTGAGAAATGGTCAGCTGCTAGGCGCGTGAGCGCAGGACTAGCAGGGCTAATTCAAGCGAGTGCAACAACGCAGGTGGCCGCTTATCGGCTTGCTATATCCGTCAATACAAGTGTGACGGAGTACTAGCGATCTGAGACAATAAATCTGCCCCTTATACCGTGCCTTAAGCTTACCAAAAGTGTCAGATATTTTTACGCATCCACAAATGCATTCGATCGTCATCGAGAGCATCGGTGTCAGGCCCTCCCACTACGCACGGACTATGTAGTCAAGAAATTAAATACAACCCCACCCATGGACTACAACAATATCAGCACGATTCCGTCAGTCTATTTCACACTATTGATTTCATTCCGTTACATTTGACACCATAATGCCGGTAAAAACGACAAAAGTATGTCGCATAGATTGTTTTATTGTGCCACCTGAAAATCTGAAATCCTTGACCAAGTTAAGCCTCTCTCCTGATGGACTAAATTGCTCGAAAAGCCGTTGGCACTGTTTTCTAACTAAGCGAGACATCAAAAACTCCTAACATGTACACCTAAAGCCCCTTCCAACGCGCTATTTCGCTCTTGTCTTATCGTTAAGGATGGCCTCTTCAAGCCGGATTTTCTGTGCTAGTAGTCAATTTCCGCGCCAGCCAAGGGATATTAGGTTTTGGTTATGTCGTTTATGTTTTCGGCTTCATAACTGGCATGGTAGTTGTTTACTACTATTTGGCGGGAAGTATTCGGGCTTTCTGCGTGTCGGTCTTCGGTAAGAATAGCAGCCAGACGGAGGAGTGTAGAAAGAAAGTGCAAGGAATTTGATTGCGGCGTTCTGTGACTCCATTACTGTGGTCGGTCTCGCGGCAGCCAGACAAATATAGGAGACAAGCAGCTCGGAAACTCACCCCTAATTTATTAATGGTTTTGCTTGGTTCTCCTGTTATCACCTGAATACCAAGAGCAATGTCTCCGATAAGGATAGTGGAGCAAATTGGCTTGAATGGGAGGGGTAAATATATGGATATCGGGGTAAATCTACTTGTAAATAAATGGTTAGGCTTGTAATAAAGTCATTTTTACAAAAAATAAGGAGAAGAAAATATGAATAAGCTCAAATTTCTGCCTGTTGGATTCTTGTTAATGGCAAATTTACATCTCACTGTAAACGCAGCGGTTGTAAACAACCTTGTTGGAGACATTGATAGCTTTGGTACGGGAGTACCTGCCGATGACCCAGTCCGCGTTGTGGATATTCAACACGATGATGAGGACGGTTCCATGGATATATGGAATCAAGAAGTGTATACGTGGAACCATAACTTCATCGTCCCAGTCAACCAAGTTATCTCCAGCGTTTCGTTAACAATAGTTACATTTGATGTAGAAGATAATGGAGGAGGAGACGGTCTGGGTGGCGCGCCATTCGATACTCGCCTGTTCGTAGACGGTGTAGAAGTAGCCAGCGCATTTGATGATGTTTTTACTCCAGATGGCAACGCGAATACATTTGCTCCTCCAAACAAATCGGTTTTTATCTTAGATTCTGAATTTTTCCCACTGCTTGCAGATGGATCATTAAGCGTTTTAGTGGATCCAAGTGGTGGTTCGCTAAGAGACATTATTGCGATTGATTACGCATTACTCGAGATAACGGCAGTACCCATTCCCGCTTCAGTTTGGCTTTTAGGTTCTGGAGTTTTTTCGTTAATCGGCGTGAGGATTCGTCCGCGCAAATCAGCAACCTAACGCATAAAGTAAGTTC
>JAZGGE010000056.1:0-5407 GCA_036480195.1 Methylococcales bacterium | reverse complement strand
ACGTAGGGATTGAACAGCTTACTGGATGCGCCGAGTCGATGCTCGATTCTTGACAACGGTCGCCACTCCTGCCTGCTCGCGATCACGTTTAACTTGCTATCGTATAATAGTGGAATATCGCCCATTAGTTGATTGTGTTTGCCCTTTTCCTTGTACAAAGCAATACTCCCTTGGTGACCACCCGATAAATCATTGGGTGAGCAAAGCTCGCGTGACAAACCAAACTGCTCCTTCAACCGTAAACGGTCAAATGCTTCCTGCTCAGGCAAATACAGCAAACTGCATTCGTAACTCGTATCCAAAAGGCAGCGCTGTAACCTTTCGCCGACACCATGATTCGGGATAACATTTTCGTTGTTCATATCCACCGCGCTGATATTAATCTGGATCGCGTTCGGTACGTGCACGGGTTTTATATCTGCGCTAAAAACCGAATCACAGTCGGGCGCCAAACGACCCCGATCCCCATTCCAAATCACTGGTTTGATGTAGACTTCGTCAGCGCCATTTTTTTTAAGCAGTGTCGGCAATATCTTGATAACGGATTCCAAGTCTGATGCTACTTTCAACGGTGACTGTCCCTGAAAAACCGAGACATATTCCCATTGATATCGCCAATATTCAGGTTTAAGCTGCCCTTGTATCGACATTCCAGCCAATACTTGGTTTATGGTGTCGAAATCCAACGTATCGTGCCCGGCCTTATGCGTTGAAGATTGCGGAACATAGCCACCTTCCAACTCAAAATGCACGTGGGGTTTATAACCCCGCTGCGCGAGTTGACGTTGCAGAACTTCTACTGCAAGCTTGGCGTACTCGCTGATCAATGCGAATGACCGATTGTAGTTTTTATCTCCCATACCCCGCATAATGGATTTAAATTTCAACGCTGCTTTCTAAATCTGTTTTCAGGAATCAATACTTTATAAATTAGTCGACTTAAAAAATCTCCCCGCAGAGAACTACAGAGAATAAGCTGATTTAAGGCTCTGTACTCTTTTGGGTATTTATGTAGACTCAACTGACAGTTACGCTGTACAAAATGTACACGTTATTTCGTGCACGACCCTGAGTATAAGCACCATGACACTCACCATTGGAAAACTGGCCAAACAAGCCAATGTAACCATTGAAACCATCCGTTACTATCAACGTAAGGGACTGTTGAATGAACCAGAAAAACCAGTCGTTGGTTACCGGCAATATCCCTACGAAGCCATTGCTAGAATTCGGTTTATCAAACGCGCTCAACAATCCGGTTTTACTTTGAAAGAAATTTCAGAACTCTTGTTACTAAATAGCGAACATTGCCAAGATGTGCAAAAAATGGCTGAACAGAAGCGCCAACAAATTGATGAACAAATAAAAGATCTAACTGCGCTTCGAAATGTACTTGATAGCTTGGTTAAAGGCTGTCAGCAAACTCAATCCACTGACCATTGTTCTCTTATCGACTCGCTTTCCAATCAGTCAGACTCAAAATCCTGAGGGCTCCATAAATTATTCTTGACTCTGTTCCATAGAACAGGGTTTAGACTTCTAATCAAGCTGTATTAATACCTGTTTGATTTTAGCTAAGTGTACATCTGTACGGCTGATAACAAACAAAGATTTATCGAAACTTAGGAGAACCATCATGACGACTGAACAAGAAGCACCCTCCAAAAACACATCCTGGCTAGGCATAGGCGCCGTATTAGCCGCCATTGGCGCATCGGCCTGTTGCGTTGGGCCGTTACTGCTTTTATCCCTTGGGATTGGCGGTGCCTGGATGAGCACATTGACCTCAATGGCATCGGTCAGGCCTTTTTTTCTGATTATAACGCTTATCTTTATCGGTTTGGGATATCGCAAACTCTATTTGACGCCGGCAAACTGTGAAGAAGGGGAAGCCTGCGTATCACCCGAAGTGAACCAAAAACAACGAATGATCTTCTGGATCGGTTCCGGATTGATTTTGCTGCTTCTCGCCTTTCCCTGGTACGCACCGTTTTTAATGGCATAAGGAGAACACTAATGAAAATTAAAACTTTATTCCTGGCGTTGAGTTTATCGGTAAGCATTATTGCGGTGGAGACGATCCAAGCTGAAGCGCCGGTTCAGACCCAAAACAGTCGTCAATTGGTGACGCTTGATGTGCATAACATGACCTGTGCGGTGTGTCCAATCACTATTAAAAAAGCGCTACAAAGTGTCGATGGCGTACAAAAAGCGCTTGTTGAATTAGACACCAAAACGGCTAGCGTTACTTTTGACCCACGAAAAACGAATCCCGAAGCTTTGATTAAGGCCACGACCCATGCAGGCTTTCCCGCGACCATTCGCCAATCAAAATAACTTGGGACATCACAATGTGGACAAAACAACTAAAAATAGCGGGCATGACTTGCCCAAGCTGCGCCGATGGCATTGAGAAAAAATTGAACGCCCTTGAAGATGTAGAGATTAAAGTCTCTTATCCTGAATGCATCGGCGCCCTATCTGTGAACGGTGAAACCAGCCTTAAGTCTCTAATTGAAAAAATTGAAGATAAAGGGTATCAGGTAACGGAACTGGATAAGGAACAGGCTGATGCCAATAATAAAACGCCTGCCGCCGCGGACAATTGCCAGCAACTACATGTCGCCATTATCGGCACGGGTTCAGGTGCGTTCGCCTGTGCGATTAAAGCCGTGGAAAACGGCGCTAAAGTCACTCTGATTGAACGTAAGCCCATTATTGGCGGTACCTGCGTGAACATCGGCTGTGTTCCTTCAAAAATCATGATTCGTGCAGCGCATATCGCCCATTTGCAACAAAATCATGCGTTTGATGGCATCAAAAAACAAAAGCCGATAATTGACCGCCAGCAACTCTTTGCTCAACAGCAAGCCCGAGTTGATGAACTCAGGGCGGCTAAGTATGAAAGTATTTTAGAATCCAATCCAAACATTAACTTGGTGAAAGGGGATGCCCGGTTTAAAAATGCGAATACCCTTATTGTTGAACAGGCATCTGGAGAGTTTACCGAAATCACCGCCGACCGTTTTCTCATCGCCACTGGCGCATCGGCCAGTATACCGCCTGTTTCCGGGCTGGTAAAGACACCCTACTGGACATCGACGGAAGCACTCGAAGCGGACACATTGCCGAACCATTTAATCGTGATAGGTTCTTCCATCGTCGCCCTGGAATTGGCGCAGGCTTACTTGAGATTAGGCAGTGAAGTCACTCTGTTGGCACGTCACTCCCTTTTATTTAATGAAGACCCCCAGATAGGTGCGGAACTGCATAAGATTCTCGAAGCCGAAGGTATGACAATCCTGGCGAATACCGAGGCAGAAACAGTTTCATATAAAAAAGGGCTGTTTTCGCGAGGCAAATTCTCCATAAACACGACTAAAGGTCAAACATTGCAAGGGGATCATTTATTGATCGCTACCGGACGCCTACCGAATACGAAAAGTCTGGCATTGGAACAGGCAGGTGTAGACGTTGGGAAAGGCGGTTCTATCGTCATAGACGACCACATGCGCTGCAATGTAGAACATATTTATGCCGCCGGGGACTGTACTAATCAACCCCAGTTCGTTTATGTAGCTGCTGCTGCTGGAACCCGTGCAGCCATTAATATGACCGGAGGTGATGCCGCTATTGATTTATCGGCCATGCCAGCTGTGATGTTTACGGAACCACAAATGGCAACGGTAGGACTGACCGAAGCTGAAGCCCAACAGAAAAATATCAAAACCGACAGCCGTCTGCTGTCATTAGAAAATGTACCGCGTTCACTGGCCAACTTTGAAACGAGAGGTTTTGTCAAACTGGTGATGGACGAAAGCAGCGGTCGTTTGATTGGTGCCCAGATACTGGCACCGGAAGCCGGTGAGATGATTCAAACGGCAGTATTGGCTATCCATAATCAAATGACGATTGAAGACCTAGCCGGGCAATTATTTCCTTATTTGACCATGGTGGAAGGTATTAAACTCTGCGCACAAACATTTAGCAAAGACGTAACAGAGCTTTCCTGCTGCGCGGGGTAACGATGAAGAATTGGATCACCCCTCTTGATCCAACTCCGATAGCACACATTCAATGGAGTAATCGTCGATAAATTCGCCTTTGGCTGCTTGTACCGCGCTTTCCGACAGATGCTCACCAAGTGCATCGAGTTTGCTTCTTCTCTCTTCCATATTGCGCAGAGCATCACGGATCACCTCACTGGCCGAACCGTAACGGCCGCTTGTCACTTCATTTTTGATGAAGGCCTCCCTTAATGGGCCCCCAGGGGAAGGCTAATATTTGCCATGGATTCAACTCCGATATTAATTTGTAGTAATTATGAATATAGCGTATTTCGACATGGGATTAAAGTAAAAAGAATAGGTGTCAAACCTAATAAGTTACATCTCTATTTTCGTTTTGAACGTTGATTGGGATTGTTATTTCAATACTCTTTCACGTCTCGTGAACTTCCAACAACTTCTTTGCGTTGTTCAAGAACCGCATCAAACTTTATGCTTTGTTCCGGCATGAGCAAAGCACGAATCTCCGTGTTTTCATTCTCGTGAATTTGTTTGAATTTTGCCTGCAACGTTAGAATAACCTTTTCTTGCTGAGCTATCATTGCACTATCAAAGTCCTTTTTAGCGCGGCGCAACTTACGTTGCTCTCGGTGTAGTTCCGAACGTACAGGTCTTATCTGGCTGCGGTACTTTGCCTGGATATTTTTCACCTGGTTTGCTTGCTCTATATCCAAACCAAGTGATTTATGTAGGGGCGCATCAGCATATCCGAAACTACTGAACAAAAGTAGACTGCTTAAAACAGGTAAAATAATGATTGAAAAGTATCTAGTATGCATGCATACTCCCTCGAATATAGTATTTACTGGTTTATCATATCGTAATCCAACGTATGGCGCCCAATCCCGTGGGGTGTAGATTGAGGAATACTGTGTTCTTAGAACGTTGGGATCTTTACTACGTTAAACTAAACTCGGATGACGCTAAAGCTTATCCAGGCTACGAACTAGGGAACTGAGTCTCTATGAGTATCGCTGATCGCAGCATTAACCCCAAAGTACAGAAAGCGGAAACTCAATAGCATCAAAAGGTTCTACGCATACCGGCTTGTTTCCGTCCAGCGTTGTCAGCAGCACCCACCGATCTTTTTGCAATCTATACGCTTCAAGTGTTTCCAGGTTTGGATCAATGAGCCATAGGTGTTGTACACCGTAATGAGAGTACAGAGGCATTTTTTCAGCGCGATCAATACGTGCAGTTGATGGTGAAAGGATTTCACAGATCCAGTCCGGCACAAGCTCAAACCAGGCAGTTTCAGGCAGTTCCGGCATTCGTTCCCGTTTCCACCCGGAAAGATCAGGAACAAATATATCCGAGTTTAAATGGAGTTCGGGTTCGTC
>JAZGGE010000055.1:0-4878 GCA_036480195.1 Methylococcales bacterium | reverse complement strand
TCGACTTGTGTGGGTAAGGTTAAACCGTAGCCAGCATTGAGTCCAAGGTTCGAAAACATTCGGCAGATAGCTGAATTTACCCTTTGGATGCAAGCATTCGCCGTTTCGTTGAGGAATTTGGCGGAAGTGAAATCGGGTTCCTCAATAACGATAAGTCCTCCTGGTGCAAGGAGACTTTTGAGGCTTTTCAAAATATTCTTAGCGTCTCGATTATGGATCAGCACATACCGGCAATGGATTAAATCAAACGTTTGCGTTAGTTTCAGTTGGGAAATATCTCCTTCAATAACTTCATAGTGTGGTTCAACAAAATTTTCCAGATAGCGGATATGTTTATCGACGCCCACAACCTTACCCTTAGGCCCAACCCTATTCCCCATCCAGCGCATGATGGAACCAGCGCCCGGCCCCAGTTCCAGACAACGCCATTCGGGTTGAATTTCGGTTTTCTCCAGGGTATTGATTGTTGACGCATCAAGAGCTGCTTCGATCATCCGTAGACGAGCCAACTCTTTGTCCACCGAGTTGGGCGTAAAGATATAATCGTTCATAAAATGCTCCAAAGTATGATGGATCGAAATAAATTTTCGAATTTTAGGCTAGGAGGTTGTCCGAGAATAGAAACCGTAGCGAGGAAAACCCATTTTGAGTCAGATTTTTCGATTATTTGAGGCGAATAGTGGGCTATTTAACGAAAATGATCGGGAAATCTAGCCAAAATGGGCTTTTCCGTAGTAGGTTATCTATTCTCGGACAGCCTCCTAGCCCTTCACAAAAACTGTCGCACTCTAAATGGGGCATTCTCAAACGCGAAAGGTATATATTTTCTTCACTTCTATTATCCTGGAAAAATCAGTTGAATGTGGATTTATAGTTCAGAATTGTAGCCAGATGCTGAGCTTTTTCGATCCTAGGATATTTTCGATTCCAAAATCTACGAATACTTAGGCATTAAAAGCTGTGCTTGGAGAAAGAGTAAAGTTGAATAGAAGAAATATCCCTATTCCTGAACACCACAAAGTTAAATGAGTCTAGATATTCGACCTCTCAAAATCAAGTAACCATTTTTTTCTGTATAACCCCCCTCCATAACCAACCAAACTACCACTAGAACCAATAACTCTATGACAGGGGATGATAATACTTACACGATTATGACCATTGGCAGAAGCAACTGCGCGAATGGCTTTTGGATTGTTAATGGAAATAGCTTGCTGTTTGTATGACAGCGTTTCACCATAATCTATATTTTGTAAAATTTTCCAGACAGATTTCTGAAAATCAGTACCCGGCGTATCCAATGGTACTGTAAAACTTTTTCTTACCCCTGAAAAATATTCTGATAATTCGGCTTGAATATGGTCTAAATGGGGGTTGGTTCCAGGTAAGATAACCGCAGTGAGGCGTTTACATAAGTCCTTAAATTCAGTTTCCAACATCCTTCTGTCAGTAAAGTCTAACAAACAGATTCCTTTGACACTGGCACAGGCAAACATAGGGCCAATTGGCGTTGTGAACCGAACTATATTTATAATGGACTTTTCATCAGCGTATTTTGCTGAATCACCAAATATAGAGCGGTAACTTTCATTAAATCCACTTAATGAATCATAACCGCTATCAAATGCCGAATGGGTTATGCTTTCACCTTGTTTGATACTATTGAATGCAGTGTTAATACGCAGCATTCTTTGATAGCAATGAAATGTCATATTATGATGTTTCTTAAACCATCGCCTAATCTGGCTAGGCTCAATATCCCTTTGTCTTAATTCCTCATCCTTTATTCTCAAATAGGGACTGTCATGTAGTTCTTTGATGATATTTTTGATGTGCTTAGGTGTTTCATCCATTTTCTCCATCGGCTTACAAAGCTTACAAGGTCTGAAACCATGTTGTAGTGCTTCTTGAGCTGTGTCAAAAAATACAATATTTTCGACTTTAGGTTTTCTCGCTCTGCAAGATGGTCGACAAAAAATACCTGTGGTTTTAACTGCCGTGATAAAAATACCCTCATAGAGAGAATCCTTTCTCCCATATGCATCATATTTTTCTTCAAACGTTAGCGATTTTTTCATACCTATTTATGCTAGTACTCCTTCAATAGAGCATCACTGCCATTGACTTAAGAGCTTATCGTTTTGTAGGCTGGGTAGAGCGAATAGCGAAGTCCAGCAATTACGCAAAAGCTGGGTTTCGTTGCTCACTCTACCCAGCCTACAATTTATCTATTTTCCTTGAGTCAATGGCAGTGACGCAGAGCAGGGGACCGATTAACTATACTTCGACAATTTCGTTTTTGAATCCGGAAAGAAACGCAACTACCTCATCACATTCTCTCTGGGAAGCTTGCACGGAGTTCATCGTAGCGGCACAGTGCCCAATAAGTATCGACCAATCACTTTCACTGATTTTCATCCCTTTATGTGCCGTTTTCATATCTCGCCCAGTGTAGTACAAAGACCCACCAGCACTTGAACAAAGAAAATCAATCAGTAACTGATTTTCTCTTGCGATACCATCGTCTCCCCGGTTATTCCAGAAACGCCCCAATTGGGAATCTCCTTTAAGTCGTGACATAAACTCTTCGACTATCGCCGTAATTCCCTCATATCCACCAAGACGATCATAGAGTGATTCTTGAATCATTACATTTCTCCTCTATTCTTGAAAACTACATTACACAATGTAGATAGAGAGCAGATTCTAACGTAGTGACATTTTCTCACTACCGATAAATTAACAAGTATATTTTTATGTTCCCCTCTCAATCACTAAGGGTGAAGCCTTATTTTGATGTAATGTTTCGGGTCTAATTGCTTTTGTGTGGGGTATTGTATATCTCTTTAAAACACAGAGACCACAGAGCTGAATTAGACTAGGGAACCAAACCAATGGTGCGGAAATAGTTCGACCATCTATTAACTCAGCAACTGTTTATTTCGGTGCCAAGTACTATTGAGTTGTATACCGATTAACTCTCGTGTCTTTTCTGAAATGCCCAGATCGCTGGCAATAGCTGGCCATTGGCTGATGGCATCTATGATAAGGGCAATTACACCCTGTGCTTCTTTCCAATTACTAAAGTTTGACTGATTCGCCAATTGTTGAACAACCTTGAGCGGCGGTTGTTTTCCGTAACCCATGAATGCAGTGGTGTGTTCATTGTTGGGACTGAATGTAATGTCGTAAAAGGGAGCTGGTCGCCAAAGACCGTCATCTGCCATTAAAAATGACCAATTTTTGCTATGGTCATCCTGATTCACTGCAAACAGGTTAAATATAGCCCGGGCAAATTGAACTTTGCCTATTGCTGGACTTTGGCAGAGGATTTGACTGGCTTTGATCAAATCTTCGTAGTCTACAGATGGTACGCGAAAATCGGCATCCAGTAGTCCGCACAGACTATGCATATGATAGCGCCCTGATGCAGATAGATCTGGGGTACAATCGAAACGTCTCATGGCCAACCAGACTTTGTCCTTGGTTGCCTCGATCAATTGCCAGTCGGGTACTTCAATTTCGGCAACGCGCGCCATGCTAAGGTATGCTGCTTCGCACTGACCCTCTTCATGACCGAGCATTAGATTTTGAGAAGTGAATTTGATCAGCCAAGGTTGCAAGCCCGGTCGCGGGATAGTTGCCACGGTTTGTGGATTTTGCGGATCGAAATAGATCAGCGCTTTGGGTCGGGCACCTCCAGATCCTCCCCCATTAGCAAGTGCGGTTAGTACTTCATCTATCTGTCCTTCGTATAATAGTATTGCCTGTTCACCCAACAAGGCTATACTCGTTAATTCTTCCTGTGAGGGTTCTGCATATTCAGATGTAGGCGCATAGCTCAGTGCACCAATACTTCGATCACCAATATAAGCCAATCGATCCATCGCGGTGAGATGCTGAGAAAGGATGCCGTGTTGGCGAAATATCCGATCCATCAGTAACAGTCCCCAACCGTCGGGTAGCGAGTCAGCAAAGACACCATGTAGTCCCGAGTGAGGAGTTTTTGGCGCAGGACAAAGGGCGTGATTAAACGGTAATTTAAAGGGGGATAAACTATGGTAGTGAGCAAGATAGTTTTCATCGTACTGGAAATAGATGGCTCGTCCATTTTGTGCCAGTTGACCGACCAGAACTTGTTGACCATTGCTTAACCGGCGATAAACATTGAGTTGTTTAGTCGTCTGAAATCTTTTCATTCCCGCAGTACCTCTTCAATGGTGAGTGGCTCCCGGTTTGTTTTTTTGGTTAGATCTGACAGCCTTTCCAACTGGTCTACACACTGCCAGAGCAGAATAAATTGTCGCAGGGAGATTTGGCCGGTGGTCTCGAATTTTTTGATCGTTGTCGCTGGTACGGTACTCCGTTCAGCCAAAGCGCGACGTGAAAGCTTCATCTGTTTACGCTTGAGTTTTACCGATTCGGCGAGTTGATGCTGGACGTCGGTTGAGGACAGTAGTGAAAGGAGTGCCATAGTAGTCTGCATATACAAAATAATAGATATTATTATGTCTATTCTATGCTATTTTTTAACAAAAAAGATATGATAGTATCCACACAAAGCATTGTTGCCATTAACCTGGATCAGTACAATTTTTAGGGAACGGGGTAGGCGTACGAAGAAAACGGTCATAACAGTGAAGGGCTAGGCGCAAAGGCGCAGCAATAACAGGTTATTGGAAGACTTTGCAACGACGCCATTCGCAAAAAAAGACGGGCTATAAATGGGGTATTCTTGAACGCGAGAGGTAGTAAGCGCTTAATCTTCGACGTAATTCCCATCAGCCATTCAAGCTGCCACACTTTATCCCACGATCACTCACACGGGATTTCAGATGGCATCATCAGGTAAGCAACGGCAAACATTCTGGCGGGAAC
>JAZGGE010000054.1:0-10839 GCA_036480195.1 Methylococcales bacterium | reverse complement strand
ATAATTTTTTCCAATGCTGGAAGTACGAATTGGTAATACGTAACCATTACCGCGACGGGATTCCCTGGCAGCCCAAAAAAGGTTGTGTTGTTGATTTGGCCGAAAGCCATAGGTCTTCCAGGTTTTATTGCTACTTTCCAGAATTCGACAGTTCCTAATGAGCGTAAAACTTTCTTGGTATGGTCGGCATCTCCAACAGAGACGCCGCCAGTGCTGATAACGACATCAGCTTGATGGGAACTTTCTTCAAAGGCGGTTAATAGTGATGATGGGGTATCGTTGATAATTCCCATGTCGGAAACTTCAACACCTAATATTTGTAGCGCTGCCGACAAAGTAAAGCGGTTGCTATCGTAGAGTCCCCATGGAGTGGGTTTATCGCCAATACTGAAAAGTTCATCGCCGGTTGAAAGGATTGCGACTTTCGGACGTCGCAAAACCCGGGTTTGTCCGATGCCAAGAGATGCGATAAGCCCAATGTCCGGTGGTGTAAGGCGTCTGCCAGCGGAGAGGATTTTTTCGTCTTTTCGAATATCTTCACCAGCGAGTCGTACGTTTCGTTGAGGATGGTGGGGCCGGTCAAACAGGATAAGGTCGTCTTTTTTTCGGATGTGCTCTTGCATGACGACAGTGTCGCAGTTTTTTGGCAACGGAGCACCAGTCATGATTGCGATAGTCTCACCACGTTCAACCGGATCAAGGTAGGGTTTTCCAGCAAGCGCGGTTCCGACCTGTCTTAGGCTGGTGGTTTGATTTGGCTGGGGCAAATCAATGCAGTTAACGGCATATCCGTCAACGGCTGAATTAGTGTGTCCAGGCACATCAATAGGGGATTGTATGGTTTGATCAAGGATGCGTCCGGAGCTTTCACGAGTCGATACATATTGGTATTGATCAATCGGGCGTAAGGCACCCAAAATTCTGTTAAGTGCTTCGTCCGTACGCAAGCTGTCGGGGTCAATTGTATCTGTGCAACTAGGCGCTGGATTATCGTTGATTGAGTTGGTTGGCATTAAGGAACCTACATTAAATAACTTCTGGGAATGGTTTTTCTTTTTGTCCCATTTCGGCGTTAGGAAAAGAGTTACATAGTGGGCTATGCGCCTCTTTTCCTGCCTTGAATCGGAATAAAAATCCTACCTCACTTTCGCAAGTTATTTAGTCCCGGCTCCTGAGTTAGGGTTGTCAGTTAATTTTACACTGTTCAGGTTAGATTCATCTGACACCCTGCTATCTAATTGAATTAATTAATATGGCGTATAAATTGCAATATGAAGTAATTGGCTTCAGGATTGTTGCTATGGTTTCGACCTTCGTGGTCGATTTGGTGTCGGACTAAAGAATAACTATAAGCAAAGGTAAATTAAGTGGATAGTAGCATAATTCGAAAGAAGGGCAGTGGTCGCTTAAAACAGCGAAGGTCAAAATCAAAATCCAGTAAGTTTCTCACTATATTGTCAGTTGCTTGCGCGGCATTATTTCTCTTAGCGCTTGCCTTGGGAGTCAAGGTGGCGATGAATGGACGCGAAGTAACCGATTTGACTGTGCTGCAACGCAAGCAAGCCCAGAAGTTGGCTATATTGGAGCCTAAGTTAGCGGAAATGGAAGAAGAAATTGCCGCGCTTGTCCAATCAAGACTTCCTCATTTGACAGCCCTGGGTTTTGATAAGGTTCTGCCTGTTGATAAGAAGTATGTAAAGAATATTGCATTTACGTTGGCAGGTAAAGGCGGGAAAAAACGTTATGAATATAAAATGGTAATGGATAATCGAAGTTTAGTGTCCGTCCATCCCCATGTCCAGATTATTTTTTTCGACAAGGTTGGCATTCAGGTAGGAATGTCCGAACTCGGTGTAGACACAGATGGGATGCCAACATTGGATGTACTTGAGCGGGGTGAGATACGATCTCACGTTTCTCAGGTAAAATTGACGGATAATACTGATCCACAGTATTTCGCAGTTCGGATAAAAACAGGATTCTAGAACAACCTCTGCGAACGCTAAATTTTACGTCTTCTTATTTGCGAGTGCTTGGCCCATTAACTGGGATATCATTACTCATATAACTTAGGAAATATTCCAAATTTCGGTATTCTTCACTTTGCGGCTCTAGCGGTTGGGCACGTACTTGTCTGTTACAACCAGCAAATCGTCTGTGCAGCGTACCGATTTCACCCCACTTTAGGCGATAAACCGGCCAACCGGTGGTATGCCCCAGTGCCGGGCTAAGTGTTTCTGCCCGTATACTACGGCCAGCATTATCTATGTGGCAAGTCGCGCACGAAAAATTTAGTTGTCCTCGTCGACTATAGTAGAATTCTTTTCCTTTCTCGTAGGCAGAAAGCGCTCCCGGTTCACTAGGGGGTATCACTATCTGAGTCGGTTTGCCTCGAGAGGAATAGGCCATATAAGCGAGGATATTGGCTATAGCACCTTTTTTATAGGGCAAAGGTGGTTCATTGTTTTTAAGACGGCATTGATTGATTGCTAATGCCAGCGTAATGACCTTCGCTTGTTTTTGATCCCATTTCGGATATTGGTTGGCGATGCCCAAGCCTTTACCTGAGAAGCAATCTCTGTATCGTTTGCCGTTTTTAAAAGGGGTTTGAAATAACAATTTTCCTTCATCAATAGCGATCTCATAGGGCGGGAATTCTTCGATCGCTTCCCATGATTGCTTCGCATCTTCATTAATCGCATATACCCCATTGGCGTAATCGACTAGAGACAAATCAGGAAAAATCTTGAAATAGTATTCTCTAAAGGTTTGAAGATCAGCCATCGGTTCAGCTTCTGATTGAGTACACAGAGTGAGAATCAGGATAGGAATACTGAAGATTCGGATCATTTGATCAAAACGCTGGCTGTGTCACTTTCACCACGATTATCTACCCAATGAATAGTGACGGTATCGCCTGGTTTGGCTTTTTTAATCCGAATGGAAAAATAAGGGTCTTTGGAAATAGCACTTCCCAGCATTCCGCTGGCAACAGTTTTATCGTTTAGGGAAATGAGCAATTCCCGGATGAAGTGGGCTGGGATGAACTTCCCCGTCTCCTTGTCTTTTCTAAGGCCGGTTTCCATAGGATGACTAATCAGCGTTCTGATCAATGTGAAATCATCTTGCTGTTTTATCCGTATTTTTATTGTTCCGGTCATATTGAAATCGTAATTATACCTTTCGCGTTCAATAATGCCCGTTTTGAGTAAGTAGATTTTCGTGACAGGCTAGGCGTAGAATCGCAGGAAGAGTTGTCTCTTTCAAGGTTCTACAACGACGCTCTTCGCGAAGAGATGCACGCTGAAAATGGGTATTCTTGGGCGCGAGAGGTATATTAGCCACCGCAGCCGCCGATGGTAACTTTTATAAACTTTCTAGTGGTGAAGTACTGGTTACCGGAATGTACAACGACAATAACATCACACGATTCGGCCATTTTAATACGCGCTGAGATGAAGGCTTCTGTTTCTTCGAAAAAGTTGAACTTGGCGGCAAGAGGGATTGGATTTTTTTCAATGACTAATGCGATGGTTTTCACATCGGCCAGTGTGGTGCTGGCAGAAACCGGAACAACTGCACCATTTTCTGCCAGTTCTGGTGCTTTAAGGTAGATCTCTTGACTTTCAATCAAAGGGATATTGTTTGTTATCTCCTGGACGGTATCTCTATAATTATTGCGCGTAAATGCAATTTTCGGCCAGGCAGCTAAGGCCACATGAAGTCCACCGACCAAAGTAAGAGAAAAAAACGAAATGAGACTTTTTAGTAAGGTTCGTCTGGATAATGTCATTGATCCAAGCTGTAATTTTAATGACGAATTTATCAAAGATAATAAACGAATTCAACGAGTTTATCTATTTCTTCCTCGGTTAATATCCTATGACGACCGAACGGAGGCATGCTGGTGTTAGGGTTGGTTTCTGTCGCGTCCCAGATTTTAGCCCGCAGCTTTTTTCGATCAGAGTAGCGTTGCTTTATTGCAACCAGCGGTGGGCCAATATTTCCAGGCGTTTCTCCGCCTGCGATGATATGGCAAGCAAGGCAATTTCCTTTGTCGCGGGCAAATGCTAACCTTTTCCCTTCTTCAATATGTCTTTCAGTTGCAATAGATAGACACGGCGCTATAAGAATAACCCAGCTAAATCGGGCGATGTAGCGTTTCATTTTTGCTTTCGTAGCTTCTCTTCTTTAATAAACTTTTTTAGCCGCTCTTCCAAAATGGCATTTAGGTAGAAACTCCCTTTGGTATTTTTCAGCGCAATTTTTGTTTGAACGATTGCAGCATGGGTATTGCCATTTAAATAGTAATATTCGGCCACATAGCGATGGGACTCCGCTTTTTTTCCGAGATCTCCATATGCCTGGGCCAATAACTCATAGGTGAGTAGGTTGGGTGCATGGGTTCGATTATAATGACTTATGATTTTTTGAGCCTTACCAGGATTCCTTGCTTTCAGTAGAGTCTGTACGTAGTCCAAAGTAATTGCATCGTTATTAGGAAATTCGTCCATCGCTTTTGCGTAATGCTTCAACGCCATATCATAATTTTTAGATTCTGACTCGGTTTTTGCCAAAGCGTTGGCGAAATGTGAGATTCTGGGATATCGCTGTATCAATGATTGTATTTGGTTTCTTGCCAAGGAGAAGTTTCTATGCGCCATCTGGGCAAGCGCTAAACCGTACTGACTTGCTGCCTGCTGATCAGCAGTTCCCTGATGGAGCAGGGCTGAAAAATGTTTGATAGCTTGCGCCGGATTTTTTTCCGCAAGAACTCGAATTTTAGCCTTGATGAGCAGATAAGTCATCGAATCGGAAACTTGGCGATAGGGATAGGTATTCGCACGGCCACGAGTATCCGATATGCGAGATGTCGTAACCGGGTGGGTGCGGAGAAATTCCGGGGGACCTTTACCATAGAAACGGCTGGATTGCTGCAATCGTTCGAAAAATGTCGGCATGCTACGGGGATCGAAGTCTGATCTGGCGAGTGTCTGCATGCCGATCCTATCGGCTTCTTGCTCGTTGTCGCGGGTAAAATTGATCCGAGCCTGCATGTTAACCGCTTGTGCCGCAATCAATGCACCACTCATTACCTCGGGAGATTGCGTTCCAATCAAGATCGCTGCTAACATAGCGGCTGCAGTAGGGATTGCAAGGCGGCTTGCAGCATCAAATGCCCGGTAGAGATGCCGTTGGGTGATGTGAGCAATTTCGTGAGCGATAACGGAGCTCAGTTCACTTTCGGTTTCGCTAACCAGAATTAAACCAGAATGAATGCCGATATAGCCACCTGGACCAGCAAAAGCATTAATTGACGGTTCGAGAACCACAAAGAAAAAATAAGGATGTTGAGGATTATCACTACTGGCTGACAAGCGGTGCCCCAGGGATTGAATGAACGAATGGATTTCCGGATCCTGATTGATTTTGAGTCTGCCATGCAAATCTCTAAAGAAAGCAGCACCCAGTTCCTTGTCCTCCGAGGGGGAAATTAAGGCATCCGAGGGATCACCAAAATCCGGCAGTATGATCTCGGTTTCAGCTTTACCGGTTTTTATGCCGGGGGTAAACGTGAGTACAAATACAGTTAGAGTGAAAAGCACTCTTGATAGGGGCGACATAGATAATAAAGACTGAGTTTACCTTATAAAGTTCAAGACCGTTTCTTAGCAAATGTGACAGCGAGTATGGAAAGTGAATGGGAAACAATCAACCATAACCGCTTCTAATATACATTGTAGTTGATAACGTTGAATGGGTTGATTTTTTGGTCTTTGTAAACGTTAACCTGGATCTGTGAGTCCATGACGACACAGAGTACAAGCTCTTGTTTCCACAGCGGTTCAAAAAATACCCGCTTAACCGATGGGTGAAGCTAAGATTTTTTGATTCCACTGTGAAACCAATATCTTGCACTCTGCATCCGCCATGGACTCACGGATCCAGGGTTAAGACTACGGTTTGTAAGACATGATGATGATAAAATTCGCGATTAAAATCAGTGGCTCACCTTACCATTCGCAAGCAAGTGATACAGGATACCATTTTATAGCTGCAGCATTACGGAAAGGCTATGGGATATATCGAGTATTTTTTTACGGTGATGGTATTTACAATGCGCTTCGATATGCCAGTCCGCCAACGGACGAACGGGAAATAGTCAAACGATGGTCGCTTTTAGCCCAGGAATTTGATCTTGATCTAGTGGTCTGTGTTTCTGCCGCCCAACGTCGTGGGTTGTTGGGTGAAGAAGAGAATAAATTACTTGGGGGACGCGAGAGCGATTTAGCGGAAGGTTTTCGAATATCAGGTTTAGGCCAGTGGGTGGAGGCAATGCTCGAAGCGGATAGGGTATTGGTTTTTTCCGGTTAAATGAAAAAGAATTTTCTATATGTGATTCAGAGCACATCTTTTGATGGGATAAGGATACAGGAAGCATTGGATGAAATCATGACTGTCGCTGCCTTTGATCAACCTGTCAGCTTGTTATTTCTTGACGAAGGCGTTTACTCATTAAAAAGAGGTCAGAATCCCGAAATATTGAATTTAAAGAATGTGGTACCCATTTTTGATGCATTGGAAATGTACGAAATTAAGCTTCTCTATATTGAAGACGAGTCATTGAAAATCCGAGGGTTAAGTACTGGTGATCTGATTCTACCGGTAATACCTGTCTCCCGTTCTGAGATTGGCGGACTATTGGAAAACTTTGACGTTGTTCTGACGGGATAAACATGTTACATCTCGTTCAAGATTCTCCAACTGAAAATAATAAATTAGTGCTTTGTATTGAGCGTGCTGTGCCAGGACAGACTATTTTGTTAATTGAAGAGGCTGTTTATGGAGCCAGGTGCGATAGTTCAGTGGTCGCCCAGGTGATGAAAGGCATAGAAGTGCTCACAATATGCGCACTGGCCCCAGATCTTGAAGCAAGAGGAATTTTAACAGAAGAAACCTTACCAAGCATACGCCGGATCAGCTATGAAGAATTTGTCGACCTTGCGGCAAATTCAAAACATATTCATACGTGGCTGTGAATTTTCCCTTAGACTGCTTTCCCTAGCGGCCACATCTATTCCAGGATAGCCTTCTGAGTAAGATATGCTTGAAATTAACGGTAATCAGTTGGAAACAACCAAGCTTGGTTTTCTTGTCAATCCAAATGACTGGGATGAGGCGGTGGCGAAAGTAATCGCAGCCCATGACGAAATAAAGTTAACGGAACAGCATTGGGAAGTTATTGAATTTATTCGCCATTACTACCGGCGATTTAACCACTTGCCGAATATGCGGGTATTTTCCAAGGCTATTCGTCAGGAATTAGGTGAAGAAAAAGGCAATACTCGATATCTATATCGGTTGTTTCCTGACGGACCGTTGAAATATGCCTGTAAGATCGGTGGTTTGCCTAAACCTCCAAATTGTATCTAATTGCTGATGTAGTGAACTAATAATCCGTCAATACAACATTGAAGGAGTACTAGCTTTGTTTAAAACGATGAATCTGGCGTCGCTGCTTTTTGTCAGGTCTTTTTAGAGTTCGAGGATCTGACTGCCTGTCATCGCGCCGTTTGGCGACTTCTTGTTGTCTTTTAGCGTGGCTTTCCGGGTTTTCTTCGTAGAGAAGAACCGCCTCCTTAGCGGGCCGCCGTTGGTTATTTAAACCCGTAACGGTAATTTCCCAACGATACAGATCTTTGGTAATCTGCAGTGTCGCCCCAATTTTCACTTCTTTTCCAGGTTTTGTCCGTTGCCTGTTGAGATGGACTTTTCCGCCATTAATGGCTTCTGTCGCCTGCTTTCTTGTTTTGAAAAAACGGGCGGCCCAAAGCCATTTATCGAGTCGCAGAGATTCCGGTTGGGACATTATAGAATAAAGCTTTAAATACTCGCTTCGGCTAACAGTGGATCCAGTTTTCCTGCTCGCTCAAGGGCATGGAGGTCGTCAAACCCACCGACATGGAAATCCTTGATAAAAATCTGTGGAACCGTCATTCGTTTGGTTTTGTTGATCATTTCCTGACGATGCTCAGGGTTACGATCGACAAAAATTTCTTTAAATTGAGCACCTTTGCTGGCAAGTAGGCGTTTCGCCATTGAGCAATAGGGGCAGAGTGTTTTGCTGTAGATTGTAATTTTCGGCATCGATACCTATATTATTAAGAAGAGAAGGTTAAGAATATATGTTGTTTCAGGGTAACCACAATCACCAAGCGGCGGGATCTTTACTCACCGAATAACCACTTTCCATCCAGTTTTTGAAGCCACCCGCCATACTGACTGCATTAGTGTAACCTAGTTTATTGAGCGCTTCGGTCGCCAAAGCCGAGCGGCCACCAGATTGGCAATAAACCAGGATATCGGCATTTTGCTTATCTTTAAAGGCCGGGTGGTTATCGATTTTAAATTCCAATACTCCTCGGGGAATATTTATGGCACCGGGAACAAATCCCGCCTCAAACTCCTCAAGTTCGCGAACATCGAGAACTAACATATCGCCTAGTCCGGATTCAGACTGGCTTGTGGATACTTCAGTAATATTTTGTTTTGCCGCAGCGACAAGATCCATAGCGGTGATGGACATGGTAGAACCTCCTTTAGTCTAGGTAAAAAATTCAATTTATCAATATTAGGAAAATATTATATGTTTTTCTTGGTGAGATCGACAACCGTCAAGCAGTATCTTTAGTTTTGTTTCTCCGAGAGTTCTGGCACGTTGAATATTTCGATGGGGAATCTGTTCGGGATGAGGGTATTGTTTGAGTGCTATTTCAAGCCCGTCTTCCCGCAACAAATGCAGCATTGGATGGGGGGAACGATTAGTGTAATTGGCTGGGTCTTTTTCTGGTGCTCCCTCAAAACGGTAGAGTGGATGAAAACTGGCCAGCTGATAGATTCCTTGGTATTTTTGGGCCTCAAGCAGGGATTCCGCCAGAGCCAGATAATCCAAAAAATCGTTGAAATCAGTCCATCGATCAGGATAAATAAGCAAGCTGGTCGCGATGTTCTTATTACCGTCAAGACGTTCGCATTCCAGCACTAGGGATTCCAGGCACGCCTGTAGATTATCGGTACGAACCACGCAGTAATGGATACGGTTTCGTTCCAGTTCCTGTTGGGCGAAGGGGCAAAAGCCAAGCCCAATGATAATTGACTTCAGCCAGTTTTTGGTTTGCTCAATGACGGATGAATCAATTGAATTTATTTCGTTCATCGGGGCAGAGAAGGTTAGGTGCTACCACTTTTTTCGAAATGATGTACCCAGACTCGATGACTGCCGTCCCAGGTCATATTCGGGTGCATTCTCAAGATCAGCTCTTTATACGCGCCTAGTCCGGGGTAGCCTTCTGCTTTTGCGTCATCATCGGTCATATCTGCAAGTGTTTTACGCTCCAATGCGGTGACTGAAAAAGAAATATCATCCAGTTCAAAGGTTTCGCCGGGGTAGGCATAAATACCATCACGCCGCTGCTGGGTTTTATGGCCAGCTATCGCTTCAGCGACGAGTTTGGGATGGCGAATCAGACGGTCAATTTCACAGGTTTTTTTAGGGTAATCGGTCACGGAAAATTCCAAATCAAAGTACAATGTAAGCATTGTAGCAGCTACCGGTACAATAGATTAGGAACGGGAAATAAATAAATTGTACATTATGGCGCAGAATTTTTGTTTGTCTTCATTCGTATAGCAATGGGCGCATAGCTGACTACGTAACTGTTGCTATACGAATGAAAACGGACAAAAAGGCAAGCTAGAATGTATAAGTTATTTATTTCCCGTTCCTTAGGGATCAGTTCATGAATTTACCCTCGTTAAAGTAGTAACTAGTAACTACGATACTAACACTCAAACGTTTGCTTGATCTTCTTTGCACCCAGCAACAATTGAGTTAATCTACCCTGAAATGCCTATGAAGCATGATCTAACGACATTATGAGTGAAATAGCTACCGTTGTTAAACTGTCATTAAGGAGTACTAAGTGCTCTGAATGTGGGTTGCAAAAGATCTGTATTTCAAAAGGTTTGAACGGTAGTGAATTAAAGGCCCTCGATGATATCATTTCGAGCAATCTGAAATATTCTGCGGATAGTCATCTGTACCGACAAGGAATTCCGTTCCAAGGACTTTATGTCATCAAATCCGGTTCGACAAAATCTTCTATCATCTCGGTGGATGGAAACGAGCAAATTGTCGGCTTTCAATTTCCGGGCGATATTTTAGGTTTAGACGCTTTCCAAAACCGTTTGCATACTTCATCTGTCATTTTTCTCGAAAATTCTGTCGTTTGTCATATGCCCTACGACCGTTTTAACGTTCTATGCGACAGGATTCCCTCTCTTCATCATAGGCTACAGTCGCTATCGAGTTGCGAAATAACTCATGATCATGAATTATTCATGACGATTAGCCAAAAAACCGCACAACAACGCATTGCGTTTTTTCTCATGGAAATAGTTTACCGCTTACATTTAACTTGGCGAAATGAAATTATAGTTACCCTTCCAATGCAGAGAAACGAAATTGGAAATTATCTAGGTCTTACCCAGGAAACGGTCAGCCGAATATTCACTAAATTTGATCGAGAAGGGATTATTAGTGTTTCGGGGAAAATCGTACGGATTATTGATTGGTGTCGACTTGAAGAATTTGTCAGTTTCTGTAACCGATGTTCAGAGATAATTTGCCATCACGAAGTTACTTAATGGGTTTTTACTTCAGAAAATGATCTAGATCATTTTTACACTCTTACTCTGATGATATTGTTTTTCCAAGGGAAGGTATTTTGGAAAGGAATCGAAATTAATCTTGTAGTTCGTAAAAGGAGACAATATCAT
>JAZGGE010000053.1:0-5115 GCA_036480195.1 Methylococcales bacterium | reverse complement strand
CTGGTTAGCTGGTTGCAGGAAGAACGTAACTTTCTCACTTGGCATACATCGATTGCGGGAGCAACTCGTGCCTGGGAGCGAAATGAACGCGGTTTGTTAACCAGCAAAGAACTGGTAATGGCTTCCGACTGGCTTGCTGAACGTCCCAAAGATATTCATAACACAGTCCGCGTCTATATCGAGGCCAGTGCCCAAGCTGAAGCAGAACGGCAACTGCGAGAACGCCAACGTACACGAAGGAATATGCTTGCTGCCTTGGCTGCATCAGTTGTGCTTCTAGTGCTATTGCTCGCAGCCCTTTGGCAATGGCAAGAAGCAGACACTCAACGCCACAATGCGAAGGTGGCAGAACAAGATGCGGTAGAGAAGGCAAATCTTGCACAAGCACGGGAATTGGCCATCCGTGCGGATACCCTGTTTACCACCTCTATTGGTAAAACGACCCAAGCTGCACACCTTGCAATGGCTTCCTTGAAAATAAAGCATACCGTTGAAGCACAACAAGTGCTCAATAAAATTATGCACCTGACCCCGCGAGTGACACGTAAGATTGATAGCCCCTGGAGCTGGTCTAAACTACTATACAGTCCGAAAAGCGATGTTAAATTAAACTGGACGCATTCAAGTGATATTTTAATACCTGCTTTCGGCGATATTATTCATCTTGACCCTGAGAAACTAGAGACAAAAAACACTTTTCGACTAGAGGGTTTTGTATGGCCGGAAATTAGTCCTGGGGGCGGATTCATGGCCATATCAGGCTATGCCAGAAAACTTCAAATCATCGATTTAAAAACGCATAAGGTCGTGTTTGAGCAACCCTATAAGCAAAAAATTACTGCCAGATTTGACGGTACTGGTCAGCGACTCTTTGTGGCGCGGGTAGATGGTATCTTGGAAACACGGCAAGCACCCACTTGGCAGCTGATCGATGAACAGCGTTTCGAAAAATCCAGACCTTCTATGGGCTCAAGGTTATCGCTGTCTTTCTCAAAGGATGGAAAAACGCGGATGGTCGCTACCGAGCAGGGTGTACATCTATTTTATGATGGTAATTCACAAATAAAGACTTTGGATATTCAAGAATATGCTGGAATGTCTTTGCTGAGTCCAACGGGAAAACGTGCTGTTACGGTTCAATGGGATCGACCTGTCATTCTATGGAACTCGGTGACCGGAACACGCGTTAAACAACTTCTGGAGAAAGGTCTCCACTCTATTGTTACATTCTCTTCGGACGGCACACGTTTGGCTTCAGCAACCAAACATGGCGATATCTTTGTCTGGGACACTAAATCGGGGAAACAACTGGGGTCTTATGTTCTTGAAAAAGAGATTAACAGGCTAGCCTTTTCCAAGGATGGCCATTTATTAGCTAGCGGTGATACTGATGGTGCGGTGCATATTTGGGAGATAGCATCCAAAAAGCAACGTCATCATTGGCAACATGACAGTAGAATTTCGGCGCTTGCATTTGGCAATAATGGGCAAAAACTTTATGTCGGGGATAATTCAAAATTCCTGATTAGCTACGATCTGGTCACTGGAGAAGAAAGTGATCGAAGGCGTCTGTCAGGTCCTGTTTTTGCAATCGAGATTGAATCGATATCGGGCGCTATGGCCATTGCTGTAGAAGCAAGCTCCTACTCGGATGCGTGGATGGATGTGCAAGCAACTGACACCAACACCCATGAACTCCTATGGACAAAACAATTAAATGGTGGTTTTACAAGCGTAGAGTTCAACCCGGATGGTAAAAGTTTTGCAACAACCGAAAGAGATAGTGTTGTGAAAATCTGGAATACCGCAACAGGTCATCTCAAAATTGCATCTGAGGTCGTAGGCTATACAGATGGCCTGACTTACTCTCATGATAGCAGTCGGCTGGTGGTTCGTGGACGGGAACTTACTGTGATTGATTCTGAAACCGGTAATAAGTTTACGACATTCGGCGAACCGGGTGGGATAAACCATGCTGTTTATAATGCCGATAAAAACACCGTAATCACCTACGGCAATGATTTTACAATACGTGCCTGGGATATTGAATCCGGCCTATTAAAATGGCAGAGAGATAATCCGTCGAAAGTATTCTCTATTAATTTCAACGATGATGGAAGCTGCTATATCGAGACAAACAGCGAAAAACCATGGCAGGTTTTCGATACGCAGAGTGATGAGTTAGTTGCTGAATTACCCACGATGAGTGGGAGAAGTGAATTTTCTAATGATGGTCAATATCTACTACGTATCTCAATAAATCTGCGTGATCGGTCTCAAGGTAATAAGCGCTATTCCATCGTTGAAATATGGAACCTGGAAACCGGTAAAAGGGTTCTGGAAAAACGGTATGATGGTTCCGGTTATAATAAAGCTAGGTTTCTACCGTCAAATCAAGTGCAGATTGTTTCCGGGAAAAGTTTAGAAGTCTTTGATGCTCACACTGGCCATTTAAGTTGGGACATTAAAGAACCCAACCGTTACTTCTCAAGCTTCTCGAATCTACCTATCCGAGCAAAAGATCCTCTTTTAGTGACAGGAAAAGATTTTACCGAGTTCCGTAATCAAAAAAGCGGTAAGATTCTCAAACGCTATGACCACGATCTTTCAGGAGCAATTCTTCCGCACAATCCGTCGCAAATGATTGCCATCAACACTAAAATATATGGGGCTGGTGAGAAAGGGTTTTCGATTGCCCTGATAAACTGGAAAACAGGTAAGGATATTTGGCGTGTGCGATTGCTTGAAAAGGATAATAAAGGGTCTATTAAAAAAATACATTTTTCACCCGATAAACGCAGGCTGTTGTTGCATATTCATCGGCAGGAATATCAACTGATGATTCTTGACCTGAAAGACGGAAAAGTACTCGGAACCTTACAGACAGGTAGTGGCTGGCATGAAATGTGGCCTTTAGCTGATCCTGATCTGATTTTGGCAAAAGATTATAGTAATACCGTTCGCGTCTGGCGTCTTTCAACCGGCACAGAAGTCAATCGCTTTTCACATACTCATAGTGCCGATGGTTATGCAGTAGCTAGAGATGCAAACCGCGTGGTGACCTACACCAAAGGCACACTACGAGTTTGGGATCTTGACACTCTGCAACAGACCGCTATGCGGCATACTCAGGGTTCGGTTTCTAGGGTGGCGATCAGGCCGGATGGTCGGCAAGTGGCCTATTTAACAACTCGTCCGAAGAAAAGTACTTCTGGTACAGAATTTCAGCGATTAGTGCTGTGGGAGCCAGGTAACGATGACCTTAAAGTTATCTCGGTGGATCCGCTAAGTGGAAACTTGATGTATGACGCTTCAGGCACTCTCCTTGCTTTTCGGATGGGCAAAAGCTCCCTGCGTGTGCTGGATTCAGATTCACTAAAACCAGTCCTGCGGATACAGGTCTTGTCAAACAGTACATTTAGAAATGCAAAATTTAGTTTAGATAGTAAACGGTTTATAGTGCATGAATCTCATTCATATAGTTCTGGAATATATGCTGGATCTTCTCAGGGTTCCAGGGTGTGGGATATTACTTCAAAGCAGGAAATTGCCAGATTCGATGGGGGACAAATGGTTGAATTGCCCAATACTACAGAAATAGCTATACAGAATTATCAAGGATGGCAAGCCTGGGACATTGCCTCCGGTGACCTGAACAAAATATCGCTACCAAAGGGATGGTTAAGAGATTTTTCGGCAACAAAAGACAGGGCTATGCTGACAGGGAACACCAAAGAAAATTTCTGGATGATGAATGTAAGTTCTGGAAAAGAAATAAAACTGGAGCCTGAACAGGAGAATGAAGAAATTGTTACCTATAACACGTCAGATTTACGTGACCTGGTTGTTCTATCACAACACAAACTTGTCCCCTATAGTCCGGGAACGATATCACTTCGCAGCTTGCCAGATGGACGGGAGCTGGCAACGGTAACTCCGGATGCAGTTATATCCAAGCTCAAGTTTACTAATAACAATGACAGTATTATTCTAGTTGGGTCTCCTGCTGGCTTATGGCTAGGTCATGGTGGTGGCGGAACTTCACTATTTCTCTGGAGCTGGCGTGAGAAAAAACTAGAGGATCTGAGTAAAGACCAACAAATTCAATCTGTTGCGGTAAGTCCGGATGGCTCATTTTTTGTTACCAATGAAGGTGAGCTTGATAGCAGTGGCGAAGGTCGACCCAAACAGATTGACACGCTACAACTCAGAATGTGGCATGCAGCGACAGGAAAGTTATTACATACAATACCACTGGATGAACCCGTTTATGGTATAGCATTTAGCGCTGATGGCAGGTTTCTAGCAGCTTCCAGATCATCGCAAGTCAATGTTTTTGATACCAGGGATTGGTCAGTGATAAAACATTTTAAAACTGGCTTTCCAAGTAAGTATGGAAGTACTGATTTTACAAAAAATAACCGACTCATTGTAGTCGGACAAGGAGGTGTCACAGTATGGAATTCCAAAGATGACAATATTGTTACAATACCAACAAATACAGGTTTCCCTAAGGTTCAAGTTTCGCAAAATGGGTCAGCACTAGCCATCAAAGACGGCGGCCTACTGCGAGTATGGGATTTGGAGGGACAGAACGAATTATTCCGTCGCCATTTCGGAAAATCGGTAAGCTTTGCATTTGCCGGAAAAAGGGATCAATTATTTGCCTACGACAGTAAATTGGGTCTAGTTGAAATTTCTTGGCGTACTCAAGACCTGATAGATGAAGCGTGCAGAAGACTACCACCGCTTAATTTCGATAAAATAAAAGATGAACCAGGTATAGATTCTTCCATAAAATCCATATGTTCTTCCGAAAATGAATCTAACTATTCAGCGAACAGAAGAAAAGGGGACAGATTTATTTTATAAAGAAGTTGAGAGCTTCGTTGACTGGAAAGACCAGAAACAAATAAAGAAAAATAAAATCAAAAATAAATCTGTCCCCTTTCTTGTGTCCCCTTTTTTGAAAAATAGCAAAGCTGAAGCTGTACAAAGACAGTTTGATGCGGTATGGCTTGATGCAGATGTGACGCTAATCAGCTCACGATATTGATTTAGTAAACGGGTTAACTTGTAGGTAAATTAAAATATCTGTTTCTAAATAAACGTGGC
>JAZGGE010000052.1:0-7288 GCA_036480195.1 Methylococcales bacterium | reverse complement strand
CAGTTTACCGTGGATCTGGGTACGGTCAACCACACTGGCAGTGCCGTCACTGTTAACTACACGGTAACCGGCACGGCCACCAACGGCGGCACCGACTATACCAGCCTGAGCGGTAGCGTCAGTATCGCCGATGGTCAACAGACCGCCACGATAGATGTGGCCGGGATTATCGATGATGCTCTGGTGGAAGGGAATGAAACCGTTATAGTTAGACTCGATACTACCGATAGTGGGCTTTTTACCATTGATGGATCCAACAACAGCGATACGGTCACCGTTGCCGATAACGACACTACTGCTGTACCTACGGTAACTCGTCCTATTGGCGATCAATCAGCCTCGGAGGACTCTGCCTTTACCTTTCAATTTGCGACCGATACCTTCAGTGATGCCGATGGCGATACCTTACGATACACTGCCAAACTGTCCGATAATTCTGATTTACCCACCTGGCTAAGTTTCGATGCTAACACACGCACCTTCAGCGGCACGCCAACCAGCAACGATATCGGTGAGATCAATATACAAGTCACTGCCAGCGATGGTGCCAGTACTGTAAGTGATATTTTTAAACTTACCATCAATAACGTCAATGATGCTCCGGTCGCGGCAGATGACGAGTATTCAATAGACGAAGACAACACACTGTCGATTGCAGCAGAAGGCGTACTCAATAACGATAGGGACGAAGACTCCGACCCGCTTTCCGCAGTATTGGTCGATCCCCCAAGTCATGGGGTTCTGACATTCAATAGTGACGGTTCTTTTGATTATGTCCCCGATCCGGATTTCAATGGTGAAGATACGTTCACCTATAAAGCAACCGATGGTGAATTGGAATCCAATCTAGCACGAGTCAATCTGCTTGTTAACGCCATTGATGATGAACCGGTTACTCACGATGAATCTTTCGACGTTGATTTCGAAGAGCCGCTTTCAATTGATATCGCTAACGATATTTTGTTCAATGACAGTGATGTTGATTCTGACAAACTTAACCTGATTGGATTTACCCAACCAGAACATGGTGAATTGACAGATAACGGCGACGGCACATTAAGTTATCGACCACATACAGGTTTTAGCGGAATTGACCATTTTGTCTATACTTTTAGTGATGGTCTTGGTGGCACGGGTCAGGCTACGGCGACGATAAATGTTAGCAGGAATGGCCCCAGTGCTGATGAAAGGCCACAAGATACTGATCTTGCAGATCTGGAAGCAGGATATAAGCAGCAGGAAGATTACTTTAAGGAGCCTGTTATTGATGTTTTTCGGTATTCTGAACAACCAGTATGGCAGAGCAGTGAACTTACCAGTATAGATAACAATGAAAGTAACTTGAAAGATGATGGCAGTAGTGCATCCCGAGTCGATGAGACGTCAGAAAGTGAATCGGCGTTGGATCTATTTAATCTAAGAGATGAGAAATATTATCAAGTATTCCAACAAGTGAGGGAAGTAAGTCAGGTAACAAATGAATATAGTTCAGGCATTACAGTTTATGCAAAAAGTATATCTGGTTCGATTGCGAGGCCATTGGGATCTAGCGAAGGCGAGACTGATTCAGAGGCTCCCGATAGTCGTAGCGAGGTTCTTAACAATCAAGCAATGTGGCGGGCAATCGATTTGATGAAGTCACAGATGGATGATACCCGAGATTCTGATATGGTGCTTCAAGGTATTGTCGGAGCGACGTTGACTTTTTCCGCTGGTTCAGTGACTTGGTTGTTAAGGGGAGGATCTCTGATGGCGAGCTTTTTGTCGTCGGTGCCTGTGTGGACTAATTTTGATCCTCTGCCGGTGTTGACTTCTCCTGAAAAGTCACGTCGTGAAAGAAAAGTTAAAGCTAATAGCGAATCAAAACCGCAAGAAGTACCGCTCGATAGTTTGTTTGACACATCGGGTACGTCACAGACATCCCAGGAGAAAGGATAGTCTCCATGATTAGAATGACGCCAGCGGTTAGAATCAGCATTGGTTTGGTATTGCTGACCGTGACTATTCTTATGGCGAGTGACTTTGTTGGTTTTCTACCTAACCAGAACAAAGCAGAGATCGATGCTCGAAGAAAACTGTGTGAATCACTGGCAGTGCAATTTTCGATATTAGCGAGCAAAAAAGATATCCAGACAATTCAAGAGATCTTAACTCCCTTAGTGAAACGGAATGACGATATTGATGCTGCAGTACTACGTACTTATGAAGGTAAAATTGTTGCAGAAGCCGGTACGAAGCGAAGTGATTGGAATCCCCTTGTAGAAGGGAAATCGACTTCTGATTACGTTTCGGTTCCGATATATCAAGGTGATCGCCGGTGGGGTTATTTTGAGGTGCGGTTTTCACCTTTATGGATGCCAAGCATGGATTCATGGTTCAATAATTCCTTTTTGGGCCTGATTCTATTTGTTTCAGTGACTGGTTTCTTCGCTTACTTTTTATTCATGAAGAGGACGCTGCGGGAATTAGATCCTTCGGCAGTCATTCCAGAACGAGTCAAAGCGGCTTTTGATGCCCTGGCTGAGGGTGTACTGATATTGGACGAGAAAGAAAACATCATCCTTGCCAATGCCGCTTTTTCAGAGAAAAGTGAAAAATCTGCAGAGGCATTGATGGGGGTGAGAGTCTCTGATCTGAATTGGATAAGCTCAGATTCTGAAAATAGTAAAATTGAGTATCCGTGGACTAGAACCCTACGAACGACTGAAAGCGAAACCGGTATCCGGCTTACTTTGAGCTCACTAAAAAAGACAGAACATTCGTTGATGGTAAATGCTGCTCCAATACTAGATGGGAGCGGGAAGAGCCGTGGTGTTCTGGTAACATTTGATGATGTTACTGAACTGGAAGAGAAAAATACCAAACTGGAAGAGCAGAATGAAGAGCTGCACTACCTTGCGACCCGTGATCCTATGACAGGATGTTTGAACCGACGAGCATTTTACGCCCAATTTGGCACCCTGTTCAGTGAGGCAAAGGAGAAAGGTCTAGAATTGAGCTGTATTATGACCGATATTGATCATTTCAAAGCTGTAAATGATAACTATGGTCACGGTGTGGGGGACGATATTATTAAATTGGTTGCGAATATCTACCAATCAAAAAGTCGGGAAGGTGATGTCGTGGGTCGGTATGGAGGCGAAGAATTTTGTGTTGTACTTCCGGGATTGGATTCGGAACAGGCTGGAGAAATAGCAGAGCAGATGCGTATTGCGGTAAAGGAAGAATCCATCGCCACTTTTGCGACAGGACCACATATTGCCGCAAGCTTTGGAGTGGTCGATCTCACTGGCGCTGCAAATACCTTTGAAGATATGACTAATCAAGCCGATGAAGCGCTCTATTTCTCTAAAGAAAATGGCCGGGACAAAGTCACTTGCTGGAGTGAAGAGACACTGTTACGGCAGGCTTCAAAATCCATTGAAGATGCCTCGTCCCTTTCAGAAAACACGGGAGGAGAAGAGGGTAATCAGATCAATCTTTCGGATGAGGATTCCAAGGGCGTTAAGGTCGAGCGACTAAAAATCCGTATTAAGGAATTGGAGACGAGTACCCAGGAATTGTCCCAGCAACTCACTCATTCTACAAATTACGATACGTTGACTGGATTGGTGAACCGAACAGTTTTTAGCGATAGGATTGATCAAGCGATCAGCCGGGCAAAGCGCAATCAGACCTCCGTTGTTGTGTTTTCTCTGGATGTGAATATGCTACAGCATGTGAATGATATGTTGGGTTATAGTGCTGGGGATCTGATTTTACAAGAGTCAGCACATCGATTGATCACAGTTTTTAGGGAGACCGATACGATTGCTTATACGGGTTCAGATGGAATGTCATCAATCCTGTCACGGGTTAATGGCAACGAATTCGGAATCCTGTTAGAAGCGATTGGGGAGATGGATGCGGTTAACTGGATCATTGAGCGGCTGTTTAGCGCTTTATCCAGGCCTATTGAAATTGATGATCACGAGATTTATACGACTAGTAATATTGGTGTCAGTTGTTACCCAACTGATGGAGATAATGCCGAAAGGCTCCTCCAACATGCCAGTGCTGCCAGGAATCATGCTGGCACCCAGTCGGGGAACGATAATTATCAATTTTTTGCTCCGGAAATGAATGAAAAGTCATTGAAGCAACTGACATTGGAGAACCAGTTGCGGCGGGCACTTGAATCCAACGAATTCGTATTGTTTTATCAGCCGAAAGTGGATCTCCAAACAGGTGTTATACATGCGGTAGAAGCCTTGATACGATGGGAACATCCGGAACTGGGTTTTGTGCCCCCCAATGAATTTATTCCTATTTCGGAAAGTACCGGGCTTATTAACTCGATTGGTGAATGGATTATCCGAACTGCCTGCCTGCAAATGAAAGAGTGGATGGATTGTAGTGTTGAAAAAATGCGCGTGGCAGTGAATCTATCCGCGATTCAGCTGCGGCAGGGGAATATTGCGGATTTGATTACCAGTATACTTGATGAAACAGGCCTTCCACCCAATCGTTTGGAACTTGAAATTACCGAAAGCGCTATTATGGAGAATATGGAAACCGCTATCGCGTCATTGCATCGGTTACACAATCTCGGTATTGCCATCTCTGTGGATGATTTTGGTACCGGGTATTCGTCATTGAATTATCTGAAGCTTTTCCCTGTGGATACCTTAAAGATCGATCGCTCTTTCCTTTTGGAATTTACCGAAAACAACCAGGATTTCAAGATTGTTTCCGCGATTGTAGCCATGGCCCATAGTTTAGGATTGACCGTAATCGCGGAAGGTGTTGAGACCTATGAGCAACTCGAATTGCTTAAGACTCTAAAATGCGACGGGATGCAAGGTTATCTTTTTAGTCGGCCTGTCTCAGCTATTGAGGCGACCCATTTACTTGCATCCAATTCTCTTATGCAATTACCAGTACCCCAAGCAGGGCAGAACGATATCCGTTTATTAGATTCAGCGTAGTCGAATATTTGAATGCCTCACCAACCTTTTTATCTGGATTTAGTTCTCGTTAGACGAGTTGGCGAGCCTTGCTGAAGGCTTCGCGAAAATCATAATATACAGGTTTTTCTTGCGACAGTAATCCATCCAGTAATTCGTGTTGAAGTTTGTATTTTACATTGCCTACCGCCAGAGCACCTATTCCCACTGCACCCTGGGAATGGGTCGCAAATTTTAAGGGTTCGCCTAAATCATTGAGCTTAATACCCTCAATACCCAGAGGGGGGACCGCATTAACATCGCCCGCAGCTTTGAGTTGAGTCGCATCGTCAAGAACGGATGCATTTAGCACCTGTATACCGGCTTTCGCGGTGCAGAAGATGATATCGGTGTGAGATACCAATCGTGCTTTATCAGCATCCGAACTAGCATAGGTACCTACAAGCTCGGTTCCACAGAGATTGTTGTATTCATCCGCTTTTTCCAAAGCGTTGTCGATGTTGAGATGATCTACCAGCGTTGTAGTGGCTCCCGCAATCGCGGCAATTACCCCAGTTGCTATACCGACCGGCCCGGTACCCCCAAAGACAACCGCGGTACAATCTTGCAGTTCCTTGCCGTGTTTTTCCTTTACTTCCTTTTCAATACAAGCAACTAGTGCCGCAGCCGTGGTAAAAGCACCACTCGGATCAGACAGAACAGAAACCTCGAAAGGCGGTACCATTGCCTTTTTAGCGGCGTCCATCATTCCCATTGCCAACCCGATATCCCGGCCACCAATAAAAATTGCAGTACGTTTTACACCTGATGGCCCACGGGAAAAAATGGCATCTTGAACTAAGCCATTTACATCTTCCAGCTTGACATCATCGTAAGGAAATACGTAATCGAATCCTCCATCTACTGCCATATTGATATCAAACGGGCTGGTGTTACGATTCGGGTCGAGCATGTGAATAATGCTTGGTTTTTTCATAAGTTTTAAAACCTTCGCTTTTTTCTAAGGGGAGAGGGCGGATAAGTACTGCACTTTTTCGCCCTACATAATTTACGATTATTTATTAATAAATTCCCGCGCCACTTCGAACGCATGTGTAAAATGAAGGTACTCGGGTTTGTCTGATTCGTGCATTCGTAGTAGGAGTTTATGCTGGGCCTGGTACTTGATATTGCCAATCGCTAAGGCTCCGACGCCGACCGCCCCACTTTGGCTGCCTTGGAGAGGAGTTCCGTCATGCATGGCATCAAGACCCGCGATACCGGATGGTGGAACAGCATTAACATCAGCGGCCGCCAAAAGTTGAGGTGCATTAGCGATGAGTTCTGCACTTAACACTTCTATGCCGGCTGCTGCAGTCGCATAAACAATGTCGGCAGTTTTTATTAATTCCGGTTTATTGGCGTCGGCGTCAGCCT
Organism: Methylococcales bacterium; assembly: GCA_036480195.1. GTDB lineage: Bacteria > Pseudomonadota > Gammaproteobacteria > Methylococcales > JAZGGE01 > JAZGGE01. The sequence goes on along the minus strand of JAZGGE010000052.1, from coordinate 926 downwards.
CAATAGAGGTTTTATTACGGCCAAAGTCGGCATTACACATCCTTGCAATCCGTTGTGCTCGCTCCAGCTTACGGCCAATAATTTTGACGCTTGCACCCGCTTCCGCAGATAAAACTGCGGCAATTTGTCCCACCGGTCCAGTACCACCCAATACCAAAATATTCTTACCTTCCAGCGTTGTGCTGTGTTTGGAAGCCAGCTCCTTTTCAACTGCCGCGACCATCCCAGCTGCTGTTGTGAACGCTCCGCTGGGATCTGCGAAAACAGAAACCTCAAAGGGCGGAACCATCGCGATTCTTGCCGTTTTCAACATCGCAATTGCCTGGTGGGTATCACGGCCACCAATAAAAATTCCGGTTCGTTTCACACCTTTTGGGCCACGGGAAAAAATGGCATCTTGAACGAGTCCTTCGATCTCTTCAGGTTCGACATTTAGGTAGGGTATTGCCGATGTCCATCCGGCATCGAGAGCCATATTGACATCAAAGGGACTAAGATTCTTGGCTGTGGTTAACATATGGAGGATGTAGGGCTTTTCCATGTTTTTTCTTTTTATATAAATATAGTTTGGTAAAAAGCAGGTTGGCTTCAATCCAGGTTTTAAATACAGTGAGTCTTGATTCTCCGCTAGTGAATTAAGTCATTGTACGTTTTCAGGTGAAGTCGCTAGATAATCATCATCATTCGGGTAATATAGTTGAAAATACAGGGTAAAAGCAACTTCATCCGCTAAGAGAACCGCATCCCCGAAATGACGTTGGCTTGGTCTGAAGAGTATAATCCGCCGATGAGAAAACTTGTCTATCAGCTTTATCCACCCCCCTTTCAGGAGAAATCGCTTAAGGGACTTTACCTGGAACAAAAGCTTTACAAGTTAGGAACAAAAGATGAACCTTTTGTCTATGCTAATTTCCTTTCCAGCCTTG
>JAZGGE010000051.1:0-14811 GCA_036480195.1 Methylococcales bacterium | reverse complement strand
CGAATAGTGCTGAACAACAACCATGCTGCGGCTTGCTCCGATGAAAGAGATTCCCTGGCTGGGGATATGTAAGTCAGGATGAGCAATTTCAGCAGACGTTCCGCAAGTCGATGTAGCATCTGTTTTTCGAATAACCCATCCAGGTGTTTTTGATACCAGGGTAATACTTGTTGTGCCAGCGCGGTAAATTCCGGTTGCAACTCAAACAGGTCATGAAAATGGTCAACAATTGTGTCGGGTGTAAGAAAACTGCCCCAGGGCTGATCCAGAAAAGGTTCAATACCCCGTTTGGGATCACCAAGCAATCGAGAAACAGCGAAGTCGACAACACCTCGCGCTTGGGAAAACCGGTCACGCACTTCTTCGAGTAATTCCAATGTTGCTGGATGCAAAGGATATATGGTGCGTAACTGGGATTCATCCAATTGGGCATGGGGGAAGGCACAGGTCATTTCGGCAGCCAGCGTGTCCACCGCATCTTGATAACCGGTTTTTTTGGTTAGGATACTATCCGCAATTAAGGTCTGGACATGCGCAGGAGTCAGCAGTAAGCGTAAGGGATAGCGGTCTTTAATTTTTCGATAGAGGCTGTGTTCTAATTCTCCGGTATGCTCAATGGCTTCTTGCATAGCTGCGACAATCCAGAAACGCCTTTGTTGTGTCCATTCTCCGACAAATTGCAGGAAGCGGATATCTTCGGTGAATGTGCGGACATCAGGTTTAGACCGCAAAAACTCAGAAAGCTCATCCAGTACTAATACAAAGCCATTAGGGTGTTGCCCCTCAAACAATGTATTCCAGGTTTTGCGGCGGTCTGCTTTTTGGACGTGTATGTTTAAGACTTGCGCAACAATATCTTCAAGCCGGTTATCTGCACTGAAATTAACCAGCGATATGGAGTAAACGGACGGACAGGGGGAAACAAAAGATTGCCCACGCAATTGTTGAATAAGATAGGCCAGAAAATGGGATTTTCCACAGCCATAGTGACCGATTAAAAAGATCCCGCAACCTTCACCTTTTTTAAATAGTTGACGCAGTACTTTTAGGTGATTACCAACTTCCGGAGTTAATAGGAAGCTTTCGGCAATCCATTTCGCATCGGCACTGTCAAGATCATCCAAACGTACCACAGTTGGATGGGCTTTGACGTCCACTCGATCGCGTATACTGATGGTCTGTTCCCCCATATATAATATTGTACAGTATTGAACACGATGGTAATTTCAGTCAGAATGAATGAATGGCTTCAAAAACTGTGACGACTCAAGTTATCAAGGTTCTGCGTAGAAATTTGCAGCAGGCAATTAAAGCCAGGCAATTTGACGAAGCGGAGGCTTTGTTAATGCAGCTCAAGGATGAAGATCCACTGTCTCTAGGAACCCGTGGTCTGGAGTTGGAATATTTTGTTGTAGCGGGTCAATGGTCTGATGCCCAAATCCTGGCCGAACAACTGTTGCGTCTTTTTCCACAATCTGCACGGATACAATATCTTGCTGGACGGATCTATTATCGGATAAAGAACTATCGTTTGGCTTTACAGTATTTCGAGGAAAGTAACAGTCTTCATTGGCATTGGCGCGCGTTACGCTGGTCAGGTAAAACGCAAACTCAGCTCGGTCAGTTCGAAGCGGCGGAAAGGATTCTGCTTGGATTAGTGACCGAGCATGTTTCAATAAACATTGATCTTGCCTGGTTGTACGAACGTCGAAATCAGGTCGTGAGAGCGTTAGAGCATATAGAGGTTTACCTCAAAAAATATCCAGAAGATGCTTTTGCCAATGTCCAGCGGTTGCGACTAGTTGCATGCACTCAAGAACCTGATGCTTTGTCTGAAGATGTCGATACGTTGCTGGAATTGGATGAAGAAGTGCCGGCTGAAATGTTACCGGCTTATATTCAAAACCTGCTTGAAAGTGGGCAAGGACATCTGGTTCGTAAATTTGTCGCAGAGCATAGCGAGCAGATAGATGAGCAGGCAGCGGTCACTCTTGCCTGGATTTGCCATCGATTACAAGCGTATGATTTGGCGGTTAGCCTTTTTACCAAAGGATTGCCTTCTCGGTTAAGTGACGTTAAATATCTTTCCGCGTTAGAGTCCGCTGCACGGCATTGTAATCGTGTTGATGAGCTAATTGAGCAGTATGAAGTATTGGCACCTGATGAGAAGCGGTTATATGGACGGGTAAGGTCGTTAAAAAAGAGACAAGGAAAGTAGCCAGGGAGATTAATGAAGAGTGGGTGAGATTGTGGAGGCCTTTGCAGCTTTTGACTCGATCTTTTGGTACAAAGGACAAGATGCAATGCGTTTATCAATTAACGTGATTTGTTGTTGATACTTCGCGCTGTTAATTTCATCAAATCGTTTTTTAAAGTCCTCGGCACGCAGGTTTTCTGGAAGGTTTTTGATTGATGGCATAAAAATGTCGTCCGTTAGATTATCGCTCATCATAACTTCTTGCACCTTTACCGCAACTTTTTCCGACTCGATAGCGGTTTCACCAAAAAAGGTACCGGCCCTATCCGCAGCGAGATCGGTAAAACTGAAACCACTGCCCCAATAAGTATCTTCAATTTCCTTGTACAAACCGACAAAATCAGCAAGAATGCGACTTCCGGATGCTGTCAATGCTGCTGAACCAGTGAAGTGCTGGGCCATATCATGGCGTCGATTGAGTATAAGAACATGGTAAACAGGGTGTGTCGGCTTTGCGTTAGGGGAGAGAAAAAGTTTGATGTTTTTTCTGTTCACGTATGTTGTCAGCACAAAAAGTAGTGCCCTGTTTTCTTTTATGGCGAACCCATATTGATTTGACCTTTCATTGGCAAGGGCAAATAAAGGTCGAATAAATGTCAATAAGGGTACATAGCTTCGGCGCGAGAACTGGTGGGAAATTTCGGCCACTTTATCTTGATAGATCAATAGTCGGTGCTCATCAAAACGGTTGGGGAAAATCGTACTGGCTTGTTCAACCGCATCGGGAGTCATCAGATAATTGATGGTTAACTGGCTTTGAGCAATATTGATCTGGGTCATGGAAACCTGGAACAGGTTACGTAGCCGTTCAATCGGAGTTTGGCTTAACAGATAAGGTCCAAGCCAGCTTGCTATTTCCGGTGCAATAGTTAACTTGCCAAGTTTTAGCCATTCAAGAGTTGCTTCGCCATTTTTATCCACTACAGTCATATTCAGATTTAGATAGCTTCCAAAGGGGTTGCGGGGAATCCGTATTGTGGCTCGAGCGGTGAGCCTTTTTCCCTCAATTGAAACTCTGACGCGCCCACGGGTATACCGATTTAAGAGGTAATTGCTCGTAATCGCCAATTCTTTCTCGTTGAAGGCAATAGACAAAGGTTGTTGATAAGCAGGAGCCAGCTTGGCTTTTTGAACAATATTGCGGGCTTGAGTCATATAGTCCTGGGGGATTTTCCAGTGGGGAAGGAGATCGGGTCTGTTACTTATGATTCCGAATAGTAGAGCCGCAGTGACTAAAGAAATAGATGCTATCCAGGAGGTCAGCAGACTTGCCAGGGGAAGCAAAAAAAACAGTTTTGGTTGCAAAAATGACACGCTATGTGGCAGATTCTAAGATCAGTTTTGAGTCATCTCCGTGCATTTTGTAACCCAAATCTTCTCCCACCATTACATTTTTACCGGCACGAGCACCTTCTAACCAATGAACAGTTTGTTTTCCAAACAAGACGATAATGGTTGATCCCATATTGAATCTTCCCATTTCTTCACCACGCACTAGTTGTCGCGGTCCAGTCTTCGAATCGTAATTCCACTGTCGGATAGTATTTTGGGTTGGTGGTGTTACAACGCCATGCCAAACAGTCTCAATGCTGGAAACAAAAATCGCACCGACCAGGACAAGCGCCATAGGGCCGATTGTTGTATCAAACACGGCGATAACTCGCTCATTGCGGGTAAAGAGATTCGGTATGACTGCGGTGGTTGCGGTATTGACGCTGAACAACCGACCGGGAATGTGGATCATTTTCTTCAAGGTTCCGGTTTCAGGCATATGTAGCCGATGGTAGTCACGGGGTGAAAGATAAATGGTGGCAAAGCAGCCATCAACAAAAGGGGCGGCGGTTTTTTCATCGCCTCCGACCAGATCAACAATGCCATAGTCCCGGCCTTTAGCTTGTAATAACCGACCATTTTTTAGGAACCCGATCTGGCTGATCATTCCGTCCGCAGGACAAACAATACTCTCTGAATTGCGAGATGTTGGTCTTTTCCCCGGTTTTAATGCTCGTGTAAAGAAGTCATTGAAAGAGGTGTACCCTTCGATATCGGGTTGCTCTGCATCATCAAGGTTTACTTGATAAGTTTGGCAAAAAACCTTGATAAGTATGTTTTTCCAAGTCTTTTGTGTGGAATGGGTGATGGCCTGCATTATCCGGGACAGCAGATGATGTGGCAGGAAATACTGAGGCAGGGCGAATACTATCTGACTAATTTTTGTGGTCATAGGGGGATTTAATGAAAGATTAACCGAGAATGATACAACGAAATTGATATGCTAGACTCCTCAAAGAGCAGATTTGTAGGAAACAGATTTTTCTTAATTTATAACTACGAGGAAACTGGGGCATTGGCAGAAACTGTTGGACAATTTAAAGTTTGGAAAAATTATTTTTCCGTCCTTCCGAATGGTATTTCCAATAGCTATTTGTTACCATTTCGCGGATTTGAGATCTTTCTGGTCTCAGGGTTATGGTAACTCGTAGCCAAAACCTCAAAGCCTTCATTATTATGCATTGGGAGATTTTATGAAATTCGGATCTGTATCGGTTTTGGCCGTGGTATTGTTATTGGTCAATTCATCAGTGAATGCTGTAACCATAAATTTTAACTATGATTTCGATACAAATGGGTTTTTCAACGATTCTTCTCGTAGAAGTACCCTTGAAGCTGCCGGTACATTTTTCGAATCTCATATTACCGATGAATTGAAAGCGATTGATTCGAGTGAAGGACGTTTTGATGTGAAATTTACCCACCCCGGGACGGGTGACGAAGAGATGCGAACTGGCTATAGTGTTGCTTCTGATACATTGGTTGTTTTTGCCGGAGGTCGGGGCTTTGGTGGACACACCTTGGGAGTTGGAGGACCAGGAGGCTTTTCTGCCGGTGGGTCAGATTCTTTTTTAGACATCGTCCGTACCCGGGGTAAAACGGATGCTACCGGAAGTTCTATCCTCGACTTTGGGCCATGGGGTGGATCCATTACCTTCGACACCGATTCTTCGTGGTATTTTGATCAAGATACCACGACTGATGAGTCTTTTTCCGGAAATGATTTTTATTCGGTTGCGCTCCATGAGCTTGGCCATCTCCTGGGTATTGGTACCTCAGCTTCCTGGAACGACCAAGTTAAGGGAACTCTATTTACCGGGTCGGCGTCAGGATCGGTTAATCTGGACAACGATACCACCCATTGGCAGGAGGGTCTTATAAGTACGATAAATGGAGTATCTCAAGAGACTGCAATGGATCCATCCCTCACGGTAGGTACTCGTAAGCACTTTACTGACCTGGATTTGGCAGCATTACAGGATGTGGGTTGGGAGGTAACTGCGGTACCATTGCCTTCAGCATTGCTATTGTTCGGTGGCGGTCTGGCTGTTTTGGCCAGAAGAGCTAGAACGTAATCTTCTCGAAAAAGTCGGGTCTCCGATCCGAGAGGAAATATTTGAAAGTCTCCTTATTTGGAGACTTTTTTGTTTCTGCCCGTTATTAATTCTACTTTGTCACATTTAAGCTTTTTACCCTTGTGTAGGGTGGGCATCGCCCACCGCATTCCACTTGGCAATGTATTTGGTGGGCGGTACCCTCCCTACATTGGAAATTTGGCAATGTAGAGTTAAGGAACGGGAAATAAATAACTTATACATTCTAGCTTGCCTTTTTGTTTGTCTTCATTCGTATAGCAACAGTTACGTAGCCAGCTATGCGGCCGTTGCTATACGAATGAAGACAAACAAAAATTCTGCACAATTTTGGTAACTTTATTCCGTCAAACTACCTAAAATTACGCGATCTAAACTTGAAAACCTAAAAACTGCCCCCATGAAATAATGCTGATACAATTTTTCAGGTGAATTATAGAAAATGACCGTTGAAGCAAATAAACAGACACTCGGGTTTGAGACCGAAGTAAAACAACTCCTACAATTGATGATCCACTCCTTGTACAGCAATAAGGAGATATTCCTACGCGAATTGGTTTCCAATGCATCCGATGCTGCGGATAAACTACGCTTTGAAGCGCTTTCTAACGACAGTTTGTATGATGGCGATAGTGATCTCAAGATTCACATCGAGTTTGACAAAGACAAACGAACGGTAACCATCCGTGATAATGGCATCGGAATGAGCCGTGAAGAAGTCCAGGAACATATTGGTACCATAGCCCGATCTGGAACCCGGCACTTTTTCGAATCGCTTACCGGAGATGAAGCAAAAGATAGCCAGTTAATTGGCCAGTTCGGGGTGGGATTTTATTCTGCTTTTATTGTTGCTGACAAAGTGACACTAATAACCCGGAAAGCAGGTTTGGCCGTTGAAGATGGCGTTCGTTGGGAGTCTGAAGGCGAAGGAAGCTATGAGTTGGAGTCGGTGGAAAAACCAGGGAGAGGCACGGATATTGTCCTGCATCTTAAAGAGGGTGAAGATGAGTTCCTGGATGGTTTTCGTTTGCGTTCTATAGTGCGGAAATTTTCTGACCATATTGCTATGCCCATTGTCATGCAGAAAGAGAATTTCGGTGATGAGGAAGAAAAGGAAGATAAAGAAAATAAAGAAGATAAAGAAGAACAGGTTGACGAAGAGACGGTAAACAGTGCTTCCGCACTATGGGCCCGATCGAAGAACGAGATTACTGAAGATGAGTATAAAGAATTTTATAAGCATGTCGGGCATGATTTCCAGGATCCTTTAACCCACATTCATAGCCGGGTCGAGGGTACCAATGAGTATACTTTGTTACTCTACATCCCTGCCAAGGCTCCATTCGACCTCTGGGATCGGGATTCAAAACATGGCGTAAAATTGTATGTCCGCAAGGTTTTTATCACCGAAAGTGCTGAAGAACTGATGCCACGGTACCTGCGTTTCGTCCGCGGTATTATCGATTCTGATTCATTGCCTTTAAATATTTCCCGGGAAATCCTCCAGAAGAATCGACAGATTGATACGATTAAAGGGGGCGCAGTGAAGAAGGTGTTAGGTCTGTTGGAAGATCTGGCGAAAAATGATGGAGAAAAATACCAGATATTTTGGAAAGAGTTTGGCCGGGTGATAAAGGAAGGTCCCATTGAAGATTTTAAAAACAAAGACAGAGTTGCCAAATTACTACGGTTTTCTTCCACCCACACCGATTCCGAAGAGCAAAATGTCTCGCTGGACGACTACATTGGTCGTATGAAGGAGGGGCAAGAGAAAATCTACTATGTGACGGCTGATAGTTTTGCAGCAGCTCAGCATAGCCCGCATTTAGAGATCTTCCGTAAAAAAGGTATCGAGGTATTGCTGCTGGCTGATCGGGTAGATGAGTGGCTGACGGGACATTTATCTGAATTCGAAAGTAAAGAGCTTCAATCAATTGCCAAGGGGGAATTGGATCTTGATAAGGTGACGGGAGAAGAAGAAAGTCAGGAAGAAAAGGAAAAGCAGGAAAAAGTGGGCGATGAATTTAAAGACGTAATCGAAAAGATCAAGAAAGTACTTGATGGCAAAGTAAGTGAAGTCAGGATCAGTCAGCGACTTACGGAATCTCCTGCCTGTCTGGTTTCGGATGGCCAGGGGATGAGCCTTAATCTGGAAAGAATCATGAAAGAAGCGGGGCAGGAAATGCCGGGCGGTGGACAACCTGTCATGGAAATTAATGCGGGGCATTCGTTGCTGATCCGGTTAAAGGATGAAACCGAGGAACAACAGTTTGATGACTTAACCCATATCCTGTTTGATCAGGCAGTGCTCAGTGAAGGAGCCCAACTGGATGATCCTGCGGCGTTTGTACATCGATTGAATGGTTTTCTACAGGGAGTATTGAAGTAGCAGTTACCAGCGAAGTTACTCCTATTGGGTTTTAGAAACGGGCATTCGAATGATCGAGTGCCCGTTTTTTTTGCCCTAAATTTAAAATTTTGGTGCGGTTGGGCTTTTTTTCGATGTTGTAGCTATCAGGATTTTGATGCCATAAATGTATTTGGTTATAAGCATATTCTTCAATTGAATAAATAATAATTTTCTAATACTATAGGTGAGGCCTTAGAATCAGGCTTGCTGGATAAAAAAAAATAAAAGTAGAATTCCAGCAGTTGTTATGACTTATCATTTCAGAGGAGAAAATTAATGGCTAAAATCGTAATATTAGGTGCCGGACTCGGTGGGGTTCCCATGGCGCTGGAAATGAAAGAAGGGTCCCGTCAGGAAGATGAAGTAGTTGTTATATCTGACAGCCCAACCTTTCATTTTGTCCCTTCCAATCCTTGGGTTGGCGTCAAATGGCGAAAGCCGTCCGACATAAAAATAGAACTTGCCCCGGTATTCAAAAAGAAAGGCATCCAGTTTGTACAGCAGTCAGCCTCCAAGGTTGATCCGGTAAAGAACAAGGTCAATCTTGCTGATGGGAGCTCGGTTGACTATGACTATTTAGTGATTGCTACTGGGCCACGGCTGGCTTTCGATGAGATTCCAGGGCTAGGCCCAGAGGGTTTTACGGAGTCTGTCTGTCATGTGGATCATGCCGCAGAGTCGGCGGAAAAGTGGGACAAATTCTGTGAAGATCCTGGTCCGATCGTGATTGGTGCAGTGCAGGGTGCGTCCTGCTATGGCCCTGCTTATGAATACGCCATGATTGTGGAAACCGAACTTCGCAAGCGTAAAATCCGTGACCAAGTGCCGATCACCTATGTTACGGCAGAGCCTTATATAGGTCACTTGGGACTGGGCGGGGTGGGTGATTCCAAGGGAATGATGGAAAGCATGTACCGGGATCGTCATATCAAGTGGATTACCAACGCCAAGGTAGACAAGATCGAAAAAGGAATGATGTATGTCACTGAAGTCGATGATGAGGGCAATGAAAAACAAAAACATGAATTGCCGTTTAAACATTCCATGATGCTTCCCGCTTTTACCGGTATTGATGCCGTGCGGGATATTGATGGTTTAGTCAATCCTCGTGGATTTATCGTCGTTGATGATTATCAGCGCAATCCGACTTACAAAAACGTTTATTCAGTGGGTGTTTGTGTGGCAATACCACCTGTTGAAAAGACGCCACTTCCGGTAGGTACGCCAAAAACCGGTTATATGATTGAATCCATGGTTACTGCGGCAGCGCACAATATTCGGGAACAATTAGACGGGAAAGAACCTTCTCACAAAGGTACGTGGAATGCGTTTTGCCTGGCAGATTTCGGAGATACGGGTGCGGCATTTATCGCTATACCGCAAATTCCACCTCGAAATACAACATGGTCGAAGGAAGGAAAATGGGTGCATCTGGCCAAAATCGGATTCGAAAAATATTTTATGCGGAAGATTGCCAAAGGCATCAGTGAGCCGTTTTATGAGCGATTGATGCTGAAAGCGATGGGTATCGTTAGACTAAAGAATTAGGAGGATTTATGAGCATAGATAGAGCAGTAATGGCATTCGCCGGTAGTTTCATATTGCTCAGTTTGATCCTGTCGCAAATCCATTCGGTCAATTGGCTGTGGTTTACCGGGTTTGTCGGTGCAAATCTGCTGCAAGCGTCATTTAGTGGTTTTTGCCCGCTGGCTATGGCGTTGAAAAAACTGGGTGTGAAATCGGGTCAGGCATTCTGAAAAGGGTAGGGTGGGTATTATACCTTTCGCGTTCAAGAATGCCCCATTTATAGCACGTCTTTTCTTGCGAATGGCGTCGTTGCAAAGCCTTCCAATAGCCTGTTATTGCTGCGTCTTTGCGCCTAGTCCTTCACAAAAACTGACGCACTCTAACCGGAGTATTCTCAAACGCGAAAGGTATTGCCCACTCTACCATGCGTCTGGCAACTTCCTTTTTATAGTGAGTACTTTACCGTCCACAGATATATAGTCCCCTTTAATTAGTTCCTTATATATCTTCGCCACCATCTCTCGTGAGCAGCCAATCATATTGGCCAAATTCTGTTGGGTTGGCCTGTTATCAATGACCAGTTGGCCGTCTTTTTCAACAGCCATTCCCTTTAAAGTTTTGATTAATCGTCCATAAACGCCACAAAGGGCAAAACCTTTAACGTTTTCAGTGAGATCCCGAATTTTCTTGACCATTTCTTTGATGATCTTGAGGGCGGCATCGGGATGTTGATTAAGCCAGGTTTTAAATGCTTCTTTGGAAATTATTCCGAAAGTTGAATTGTCCAGGGTAATGACTGTAGCCGAACGTGGGGAATCGTCAAAAAGTGCGAGTTCACCAAAATAAGTTCCGGCATCCTGCTGGTTGAGAGTCACTTCTTTACCTTCCTCGTTGCTCAAATAGACTCTGACTTTTCCTGAGAGGATGATATGCAAATTGCCACTTTCATCTCCTTCATTGAAAATAATTGAGTTTCTAGGTTTGGTTCTTACAATGGTGAGAGATGCCAATGTTCTCAATGCATCCTCCTCAACTTCAGAAAAAATCGGGATGCATTTAAGCCCGAAGTAGATTTTCTCCTGCATGGTTTACCCCCTTTAGCCCAAGCAAAACGCTCATCATAGCATTACCGTAGCGGATTGTCCTTCTCTCAAGCAGCATCCTAACATGGGTGCTATTCGTCCGTCGGAAAATTGACGTATGGCCTTGGATGGACAATAGGGTGGCGTTGGGATACCGACGCACTTTTTTATATTCTATAACATATTGATAATACAGCATTATGAACTTGGCTTCTAAATTGCTTATTAGCTTTTGAAACCAAGGAGATAAATATGGCTGAAGAAAGTGATCTGGATCTGGGTGAAGAGAAAAAATCATCGAAACGCTTGTATCTAATTATAGGTGGAGTTGTTGCGCTGCTCATAATCGTGGGTGCGACGCTTTATTTTATGGGGTTTTTCTCTTCAGATGAAGACGGTGAATCGAGTGAAGATATCGAGGAATCGGAGGATGAGCAAGAGTCTGCTATCAAGGGCGATCCTGTTTATCAGCCTTTAGGTTCAGATTTTGTGGTTCGGTTTAATAAAAGTGAAGGTGCGAGCCTGCTACAGATCTCTATCAGTGCACTCACTTACGATTCTGAAGTGGTCGACGCCGTTAAAAAGCACACTCCAATGATACGGAACAATTTACTTTTATTGTTGGGAACTAAAAAACCAGCTGAGTTAAAGACTGCGGAAGGTAAAGACGCGCTTCGCCAAGAAATTCTTGAATCCGTTCAACAGGTCATCGAAGATCAGCTCGGCAAGAAAGGTGTGGAACAGATCTTTTTTACGGCTTTCGTAATGCAATAACAATGAGTACAGCTGATTTACTTTCCCAGGATGAGATTGATGCACTGCTGCATGGTGTCGATGATGGAGACATTGATACCGAAGTAGAGGTGGGCGTCGCGGATGGCGAAGCGTTATCGTACGACTTCGCCAGCCAGGACAGAATTGTCCGGGGGCGAATGCCTACCCTGGAAATGATAAATGAACGATTTGCCCGATCTTTTCGAATTAGTTTCTTTAATATGCTACGACGCTCAGCAGAAATTTCTGTTTCCGGCATACAAATCGTCAAATTTTCGGAGTACGTGCATAGTTTATTTGTACCGACCAGTCTAAGTATGGTTCGTTTCAAGCCGTTACGAGGAACAGCCTTGTTCATCTTAACGCCCACATTAGTTTTCACCGCAGTGGATAATTATTTTGGCGGTGGCGGTCAGTACTACAACAAAATTGAAGGCAGAGAATTCAGCGTAACTGAAATGCGTATTATTCGAATAATCCTGGATTTGATTTTCGAGGATCTCAAGAAAGCCTGGGAACCAGTGATGGACGTTGAATTTGAATATTTGAATTCCGAGGTTAATCCGCAGTTTGCAAACATCGTGAGCCCTTCTGAAATTGTCGTCGTTTCTACTATCCATGTGGAATTGGAGGGCGGTTCTGGCGATATTCACATTACCATGCCGTATTCCATGGTTGAACCCATTCGAGAACTTTTGGATGCCGGTATTCAAAGTTCCGGTGGCGAATCTGATACCCGTTGGCAAACTGCATTACAGTCAGAAGTAATGAATGCTGAGGTAGAAGTCAGCAGTACGTTGTTGGAGAAACAGATGACGGTAGAACAAGTTATTAACTTAAAAGCAGGCCAGGTAATACCGATTGATCTTCCTGAAAAGGTCACTTTAATGGCGGAAGATATTCCAGTTTTTGAAGGTACGCTGGGAGTCTCCAATGACAAATTTGCGATTCAGGTTAAGGATGTTATTGCAGAAGTTTCCACCCCTAATGAAACCTTGGCCATTTCCTAATCAGCAACTGATTTCATAGTGATACTCGGAGTTGAAATATGAGCGAAGACGAACTGCCTCAAGATGATCCCCTTGCTGATGTTGAGGGAGCAGATTCTACTGAGGAGAGTAGCGATGATGATATGTCTGCCTGGGCTGAAGCGTTGGAGGAGCAGGACGCATCGGAAAGTACTGAGAAAACGGCGGCTGATGATTTAGTGCCCGCAGAGTTTGAAAGCTTAAATGATTCCGGTGCTCAGAGTGAAGGGGACGACGTTAATTTGGATGTGATCCTCGATGTTCCGGTGGATCTTTCCATGGAAATAGGACGAACTCGAATTAATATCCGCAACTTGTTGCAACTAAATCAAGGGTCGGTAGTGGAGCTTGATCGGCTAGCCGGTGAACCCATGGATGTTCTGATTAATGGCATGCTTATCGCCCATGGCGAAGTCGTTGTTGTAAATGACAAGTTTGGGGTCCGTCTGACTGATGTCATTAGTCCTTCAGAACGAGTAAAGAAACTGAGATGATCCGTTCAATTATTCTGCTGGCAATGTGGCCAGAAAATAGGGTTTTTGCAATTGCAAATCAATCAGGAGAGAAAGTGCCTGTTGGAGTGCCCACAGTCGATTATTTCCAATGGAGTGGAGGATTGTTTCTGATCTTGGCGCTCATTTTCTGTTTGGTTTGGATGCTACGTAAAATGGGTGGCGTTCGAAGTATGTCTGGAGGGCAGCTTCAAGTTCTGGGGGGAGTTGCCCTAGGTGCCAGGGAACGGGCTGTATTACTTAAAGTGGGTCGTAAAAATCTGTTGGTAGGAGTCTCGGCAGGACGGGTGCAAACCTTATGCGAGCTTAGCGACGAAGATTTGGCTGAAGCGCCCGACCAAAACAATGCAGAAGCAGAGCAGAGTGTATTCAAAGACCGTCTTCGCCAAGTTCTGGGCGGACAAATAGCAAATTAAAATGGAATTATGAATAAAATTATGGGCAACAGCGTTTCCATGAAGATTCGATTGCTTGTTTGCATCGTGTTCGGGTTGATTTTCGTTCCCTCAGTAATGGCAGCAGGACTGGATGCAGTTACCGTAACTGGTAATGGAAAAGGGGGTCAAACCTATACAGTAACCATTCAAATTTTGGTGTTAATGACATTGCTGACCGTATTGCCGGCGCTTCTTTTCACCATGACAGCTTTTACTCGTATTACCATCGTTCTGGCTATACTTCGGCAAGCGATGGGAACTGGACAAACCCCGAATAATCAGATATTACTGGGTATTTCCCTATTTCTGACGTTCTTCATAATGGCCCCGGTCGCTGATCAGGTCAAAAGTGATGCGATAGCCCCTTATCTCGAAGATAAAATAACTGCGATAGATGCCCTGGAGAAGGCTTCTATTCCCTTTCGTAAATTCATGTTGAGACAAACTCGTGAGTCAGATCTTGAAATGTTCGCGAGGATTTCCGGGGCTGAGGATATGGAATCAGCCGACGATGTACCGTTTTCATTATTGGTTCCCGCTTTTGTGACCAGCGAATTAAAAACCGCATTTCAAATCGGTTTTCTGGTTTTCCTGCCGTTTCTAATAATCGATCTTGTGGTCGCGAGCATACTCATGTCTATGGGAATGATGATGCTTTCTCCCATGATCGTCTCATTACCCTTCAAGTTAATGTTGTTTGTACTGGTCGATGGGTGGTCATTGATAATGGAAACACTGGCGGCGAGTTTTTATAGTTAGGTTTTGATGGCCAACTTCTTCGTAGGAGCGGCTTTAGCCGCGAGATCGCGGCTAAAGCCGCTTCGAAAGGGATGAAAATAAATTTTGCAAGATCAGGTGTTCTGAATCCGGTCAAATTCTAATTAAATTTTGGTTTCTTAGGAGGTCTGTATGTCACCAGAAAGTATTATGGCCATTGGCCAACAAGCGATGTATATCGCAGTTCAACTTACAGCCCCTATTCTGATTTCGTCGTTGATCGTTGGATTGATTATCGCTGTTTTTCAGGCGGCGACCCAGATTAATGAAATGACGCTGACTTTCGTTCCCAAGTTAGCCACGATAGGCGCGGTTCTAATTTTTGCGGGTAATTCGATGATAGGCATTATGGTTGATTACATCAGGGAGTTATACACCAGCATCCCGTCTCTCATCGGGTGATATGCCTTTCTTGAACACTAAGGAACCGCCATTAAATAAAACTCGAAACTGGCTTGTCTTTTTATCCATCTTCTGCGTTGAACAAAGAGTTGCGTAGCTTGCTATGCGCCTCTTTGTACGCCTTGAATATGAATAAAAATCCGGCGCCAGTTTCGTATTTTATTCAATTTTGGTTCCTAA
>JAZGGE010000050.1:0-20441 GCA_036480195.1 Methylococcales bacterium | reverse complement strand
TACGAATTAAATGGACGCACTATTATGAGAATTGGACACAAATCACTTTTTGAAAAAATCCGGACAAAACGGCTTCTTCCCTTTCTATTACCTTTCACCCTCGCCTATATTGGAGATATTAGCGCAGGGATAATTTATGAACAGGCCCCACCGGAAAATACCTTTGGCGGAAATAACGAATTTACTTTACCCGATACTTGGGGAGCAGAAGATTTTACAATCAATGCTCCTTATACCGTTGAATCTTTATCGTTTTGGGCATCATCGAGAGCGACGGGTTCTTCAGAAGATCTTGGTGGTTCTAACTGGCGAATTTACAATGATAGCGATAATAAACCCAACACGTTGATTGCATCCGGCCTCGTGACTGGAAACTCATACAACCGGGAGCAAGTATGGAGTGAACAAGCTCCTAGCGGTTTTATTGCAGAATACCTCTATACACTGGACATTGATGACACGCCTCTCGATCCAGGAACATACTGGGTGGCATTTCACGCTGACCCTGACTCTGACAATATTGCGCCGGGACCTCATTGGTACAATCAACAAACTATCCTCGGACCTCAACCTGGTAACGAATCTACCTGGCTGAGTACCGACAATGGCGATACATGGACAGTCCCTTATCCCAGTTCTCCGCAAACTCTGGCGTTTCGAGTTGAAGGCACCCTTGTCCCGCTTCCGCCTACTTTTTGGTTAATGGGAAGCGGCTTTATTGCATTATTCTCGTTAAAGCGAAGAAACTAACCCACTAAATATACCTTTCGCGTTCAAGAATGCCCGTTTTAAGGGGGTATTCTTAGACGCAAGAGGTATACTGACGAGTTATACAAAAAAAGGGGCTGAATCTAAAGATCCAACCCCTTTCATCTCGCACTCACTAAGAAGTGAGAAGACTTGTCAGCATTAGCAAACAAGTCATAGCGTAATCTAAAAACTAGATTACGATAATATTCTCAGCCTGAGGGCCTTTGTCTCCTTGAGTAACAGTAAACTCGACCTTTTGACCTTCTGCCAGGGTTTTAAAACCTGAACCAGAGATAGCACTGAAGTGAGCAAAAACATCGGGACCAGATTCCTGCTCGATAAAGCCAAAACCTTTGGATTCGTTAAACCATTTAACGGTACCGGTAGTAGTAGACATAATAAAAATCCTATAAATTTCAAGAGTAATTAAAGCCTTATTCAATAAGGCCGTTTGGCTAGAAGTGTTGCTATTACTTTATGAAGAACAGGACGGAGGTACCAAAGGTAAGACTTCGAAACGGTATGCATAAATATAAAACTTACTTACAAGCTAAGTAAATTATATACAGCCAAACCTCTTTGTCAACAACTATTCCTTAAGGATCCGGAATTAAATGATTTGCGGAAGTGGCACAGAGTTTTTATTCCAGCTCAAAGCAGGAAAAAAGGCGCATAGCCAGCGACGTAACTCTTTTCCTAACGCCGAAAGGGACAAAAAGACAAGCCAGTTCCGGTAGTTATTTATGGTAAATTTTTCCAGCGGTATGATCTAATCGTGTTCTTTCTCCGATCAGCCGAATACCTGTATAATCACAGTTGCTTCTGGATCGAACGGTAGAATTGATAGGAAGTCGTCCAAGATTAATACTAAATGGCGCAAAGGACGAATTAAAGATTAACGAGGTAATGCGATGCCGACCAAGAAAGGAACGCTGGACAAAGAGAAGTTAAACCAAGTTGTTGCTCAATCGCGGCGCGAGCAAGATTTGCGGGCACAAGGCTATCGTGAGCAAGCGCTTAAACTTTACCCTTGGATCTGTGGTCGGTGCTGTCGAGAGTTCTCCCTTAAGAATCTGCGTGAGCTCACAGTTCATCACAAGGATCACAATCATGACAACAACCCTCTGGACGGTAGTAATTGGGAGCTTCTTTGCCTTTATTGTCATGATAATGAACATGCTCGCTACGAGGATTTTCTAAAAGCGAACGGCGCAACACTGGAAAGCGAGAAAACACCGGAAGCGACCCATAACCCTTTTGCAAACCTTAAAGATTTACTAAAATGAAAAACCTTATCGGGAAAGATTCCTGCAAGAAACATGTTACCCCAAAAAAAAGTATATTTTCAAAAACGATCACTGGCTTTCTGTTGCTGGGATTGACGTCATTACCTTTCTGTGTATTGAGCGAAACCATTGGTCATGTGGATACAAATTTCAAATGGCTGGGACCAGACGATAAGATTGTAATTGAAGCTTTTGATGACCCCTATATCCCTGGTATCACGTGTTATCTCAGTAGAGCAAAGACCGGCGGTTTCTCCGGAGCAGTTGGTGTGGCTGAAGATACTGCAGATGCCTCTATCGACTGTCGTCAAACGGGTTCAGTATCAATCACAAAAGACATTGAAAGTGGCAAACGGGATGGAAACAAAGTATTTAAGAAACGTACATCACTGATGTTTAAAACGATTCAAGCGGTTCGTTTCTACGACAAGAAGCGCAATACACTAGTCTATTTAGTCTACAGTGACCGAGTGGTTGAAGGCTCACCGAATAACAGTATAGCCGCAGTGCCGATTATGCCTTGGCCGTCTCGCAACAGCTCGCTAAAGTAACCTAAATTCTACTTTGTCACATTTAAGGTGGTCTGACGAAATAAAGTTACCAACCTTGCTTGCCTTTTTGTTCCTGACCAAAACGATCTCAATCGTTACGTAGAATAACTATGCGCCTCTTGAGATAGTTCGGTCAGAAACAAAAATACTGCGCAATATTGGTAACTTTATTTCGTCAAACCACCTAAGCTTTTCACCCTACATTGGAAATCTGACAAAGTCGAACTAAACATCTTTTTTCATGATTATAAGATTATCGGCGCTTTTTCATAGCCGAGATCCGGCTCCCCACACGCAGTTAATATCTGCGTACGGGATTCATCCCGTAAACCGACAGCGATATCCCAAGTAGAAATTTCTCTTTGGCTCTGGGTTCGCTTCGTTGGATAGATGGCCTGGCCAACTGTTACTGAAATTGTGCCATGGCGGGGATACCATGAACCAGAGCGCAATATGGTACGCGTCCCCCGTAAAGTAATTGGTACTACTGGAACATCCGCTTCGGCTGCAGCGACGAAAGCACCCATACGAAAAGGTAGCAATCCTGGCATCCGGGTAAAAGTACCTTCTGGAAAGACCATGACGCTCCTGCCGCCGTTAACCACTTCAGTAATCTTATCTGTATCTAATGTACTCCGCTGCTTGTCAATTCGATCTACAAATAGAGTCCCAATTCGTCGCAAGAAAGTACCGGCCATGAACTGGCTAGCCAATTCTGACTTGGCGATAAAACTGAATTTTTTTGGTAAAGCCCAAATGATGATTAACCCATCAAGATAGCTGGAATGATTGCAAACAAAGACACACGGTTGACTTTGTTTCGATAAACTCTCCACCCCGCGAATTGCCAACGGCGTTTTCGTTACTGAAGCAAAAAGCCGGATAGCCCGACGCATGATTTTCCAACGCCAATCCATGCTCGGTGTCACAATGCACGAAAACCATGTAACAAGACCGATTAGCAAGATAACAAGCCAAGCGTAACCTGCAAATAAATAACTTTTTAGCCCCTTTAAAACCCGGAAAAGCGAAGACCATCCCGAAGATAGAACTAATGTCGCTATTTGCTGCCATATTGGTTTTGGATCTTTGCCAATAAGCCCTTGCTCATAGAGTTCCCGGCAGGTACTGCGCCGCACTTTACCGCTCGAAGTCTTTAAAACTGTGTAAGGTGGTGCCAGAATGACTTCATCCGGCCGTGTACCAACCAGATTTGTAACAATCCTGCTTATATCTACACGTATCGCTTCAAACTCCGAGGAATCAGTTTTCCGGGTTTCAGCAAGAACAATGAGGCGTTCGGTTCCAGAGTCAGGGTTAGCACTACCGAATACAGCGACGCACCCCTTACGAACTCCTGCTACGCCGTTGACAGCCTCCTCAATTTCATGGGGGTAGATATTACGTCCTGCATGTATAATGAGATCCTTAACTCTACTCGTGATATAGATCTCACCATTAACCTCATAAGCAAGATCACCGGAATCCAGCCAATCACCATCGTATAGTTTTTGAGTGGCTTCAGGGTTACGAAAATATCCGGAAGTCGCCGAAGGCCCCCGAAATTGCAGCCGCCCTTGCTGTCGCTCCGGAAGCTCCCGACTGTTATTATCGACTATGCGAATTTCATGACCCGGTACTGGCCGACCGCAAGATACGAACCGAATCGCCTTCGCTGGATCGTCACTCACTGCAGCGAAACCGGTGAAACTGAATGATTCGCGTTGTATCTGATCAATCACTGCCCCTCGGTCAACAGGTGGAAAGGCAAGTCCGACAGAGCACTCCGCAAGGCCATAGACAGGCTTCATAGCTTTTGGTGATAGACCATACACGGCAAAACGGTCACAGAACCGTTCCAACGTTACCGGTTTGACCGGTTCGGCACCATTAAATATCGCCCGCAATGAATCAAGTCTCAACCCATGAATAGCTTCGTCAGGAATTCTTTTCTGACACAGTTCATAGGCAAAATTTGGTGCCGCCGTTAAAGTTGCTCGATTATCATTTACAGCCCAAAGCCACCGGCTGGGTTTAGCTAAAAATGAGAGCGGTGACATAATAACCAGAAACGCTGCATAGTAAAGGCTCCCCAACCAAGCACCGATCAACCCCATATCATGGTACAAGGGTAGCCAGCTCACAAACACGTCTTTTGAATTCACCGCGTTCGCTTCGCCCATCGCGCGTATGTTGGCGAGCAAATTTTTGTGCGTCAACACGACCCCCTTGGGTTGACCGGTACTGCCGGATGTATACTGTAAAAACGCTATATCGTCGGCTGAAAGGGGCGGATAAAATACGTTCTTATCAGATCGCCTCAAATTGTCCGGCGTAACAATCTGCTTCAAACTAACGACCTTGGATTTCAACAATCGACCCACAGCTATCGCTTCGGAAACCGTCACCAAGGCCACTGCCTGGCAGTTATCAAGGATTTTGCCATGACGCAGCAAATGGTCTTCCAGTTGATTGAGCCGTGCCGGGGGGTATATCGGTACCGGAATACCCCCCGCAATCAAGACCCCGAAAAAGGTAAAAAAATAGTCTTTACTGGTGGGCAGCATAATGGCTACAGCTTGCTGTGATTGAATCCCATGATCTTGTAAACCCGCTGCCACTTTTTCTGCGCCGGCCTGCAATTCACTGTAACTGAGTAGCTCATCATCGCCACCCTCATTGATAAGCTTCAAATGAGGGCGATCAGGGTGTGCATTGGTATGCCACTGTAACATTTCGACCAATGTCTTGGCCGTATGAGGCGCGGCCTGGGTATAATCCACCGCTGGTTTCGCCTTACTCCTCGCAGGCGAAGCTTGGATTCGTACTTTCGCACTACCGATCTCCCTGAGCAATTCCCTGGGCGTTTCCACTGTCGTGAAAACCCGCTCTGGCAGGCTGATGCCAAAACGCCTCTCAACCCGATCGAAGAATTCCATTCGGGCAAGGCTGTCTAGCACCAAATCTCTGTCAAACGAGCTATCCAAATGAAGTGCTTCGAGACTGTTGGGATTAAGTTTTAGCTCATGCCCGAGTGTACGAACGATCTCTAATAGAATATCGGCCTGTTCCTCAATCCGGTTATTTTCATTTAAAGGATACGCCATTAGATTATTGTATACCTTTCAACAAGGTCTATCGTCGCATCTTTGGAGAAAATCAAAATTTTATTTATAG
Source organism: Methylococcales bacterium (assembly GCA_036480195.1). Lineage (GTDB taxonomy): Bacteria > Pseudomonadota > Gammaproteobacteria > Methylococcales > JAZGGE01 > JAZGGE01. The sequence continues at coordinate 14,677 of JAZGGE010000050.1, read as the reverse complement.
GCTGGATCCGTGAGTCCATGGTGGATGTAGAGTGCAAGATATTGGTTTCACAGTGGAATTAAAAAATCTTAGCTTCACCCTTCGGTTAAGTGGGTATTTTTAAACCACTGTGGAAACAAAAGCGTGTGCTCTGCGCCGCCATGGACTCACGTATCCAGGTGTAGTTAAGATGCAGAACACATTGTCAATCAGTAGGATATATCTGAATTTTTCATACACTTACCAACCATCAAATCACCACCCAAACAATGATCTATCTTAAGACTGACTTATACGCTAAAATAATGGGTTAATAGTTGACAAGCGCTTGCTCGACTTTGTGATAATCTCGCCGTAGTGATAGATATCAGGCTCGCAAGGAATCCTTGGTGAGGTAAACTTGGCTGAGCAGCACCTGTTGGCGATCATGGGTTTTATTTACGACCGATTAACTCGTCGAGAAAAACTGGCATTACAGGTAGATTGTTGGCAGTGGCGCTCATAATACTGCGAATTTGAATTACACAAATTAAGACATCGACCGATCGAGATATTGCCAAATTTTAATAACCCCTAACTTAAATCAAGAACCAAAAGAGTACTAGCATGACTGAAATCACAAATTACCGGAACATTGGCATTTTCGCCCATGTAGATGCGGGTAAAACCACCACAACTGAGCGAATCCTCAAACTCACCGGTAAAATCCATAAAATCGGCGAGGTACATGATGGCGCGGCGACGACGGATTTTATGGATCAGGAACAGGAACGAGGTATCACTATTCAGTCGGCGGCAACAACCTGCTTCTGGAAAGATCATCAGCTAAATATAATAGATACTCCGGGACACGTTGATTTCACCATTGAAGTCTACCGCTCTCTCAAGGTTCTCGATGGTGGTGTTGGTGTTTTCTGTGGTTCCGGGGGTGTTGAACCTCAATCTGAAACCAACTGGCGTTATGCTAACGACTCCGCTGTGGCTCGCATCATTTACGTGAACAAACTTGATCGACTGGGTGCTGATTTCTATAGAGTTGTTGACCAAGTCAGAAACGTACTGGGAGCCAACCCTCTGGTCATGACCTTGCCTATTGGTACAGAGGATGATTTTGTTGGTGTTGTTGACCTGCTCACCCGGAAAGCTTGGGTATGGGATGACTCTGGAGATCCGACAAAATATGAAATACAGGATGTACCCGCCGATATGACGGATAATGTAGAAACCTACCGAGAACAGTTGGTAGAAATGGTACTTGAACAGGATGATGAGGCAATGGGAGCCTATCTAGAAGGAGAACAACCTGATATCGAGACCCTTAAGCGCTGTATTCACAAGGGGACTGTTGCTCTCGATTTTTTCCCGACCTACTGCGGTTCTTCCTTCAAAAACAAAGGGGTACAACTTATACTGGATGCGATTGTAGACTACTTACCGAATCCTTCTGAAGTTAAACCACAACCGGAAGTTGACCTGGAAGGCAATGAGACAGGAGAATTTGCAATTGTTGATCCTGATAAACCTCTACGCGCACTGGCTTTCAAAATTATGGATGACCGTTTTGGCGCATTGACTTTTACCCGCATCTATTCAGGTAAGATAGAAAAAGGTACTACCGTGCTGAATACCGCAACGGGCAAAACCGAGCGTATTGGTCGATTAGTGGAAATGCATGCTGATTCCCGTAAGGAGCTTACTTCTGCCCAGGCCGGCGATATCATTGCTATCGTCGGCATGAAAAATGTCCGTACTGGGCATACTCTCTGCGACCCCAAACAACCAGCAACCCTTGAGCCCATGGTGTTCCCTGACCCTGTGATTTCCATTGCAATAGAGCCTAAAGATAAAGCTGGTTCTGAAAAAATGGGGGTCGCAATTGGAAAAATGGTTCAGGAAGATCCGTCATTCCACGTAGAAACCGATGAAGACAGCGGTGAAACCATACTTAAAGGGATGGGTGAGCTACACCTGGATATCAAAATTGATATTCTAAAAAGAACCCATGGCGTAGATGTAAATGTCGGCAAACCCCAGGTCGCCTATCGTGAAACTATCACTCAAAAAATTGAAGACAGCTACACCCACAAAAAGCAGACTGGAGGTTCTGGCCAGTACGCTAAGATCGATTACACTCTTGAGCCAGGTGAAACCGGCAGTGGTTTTCAATTTACATCCAAAGTTACTGGGGGGAACGTTCCCCGTGAATTTTGGCCAGCAGTTGAAAAAGGGTTTAAGTTTAGTATGGATGAAGGGGTATTGGCGGGATTCCCTCTCCTTGATGTTAATATCACACTTCTTGATGGTGCTTTCCACCCGGTCGACTCGTCGGCCGTTGCTTTCGAGATTGCCGCAAAAAGTGCCTACCGACAATCCGTTCCGAAAGCAGCGCCTCAATTACTGGAGCCCATTATGAAGGTGGACGTATTTACACCGGAAGAACAGGTTGGTGATGTTATCGGCGATTTAAATCGCCGACGGGGAATGATCAAAGCCCAGGAGTCTGGACCCAGCGGTGTCCGCATTAAGGCAGATGCGCCGTTGAGCGAGATGTTTGGTTACATCGGCGATTTACGTACCATCACCTCTGGCCGCGGTCAGTTTTCCATGGAGTTTTCCCACTACGCCCCATGCCCGGCCAACGTAGCGGAAGTTGTTATTAAAGAAACTCTTGAGCGTAACAAGTCGTAAAATTGGCCTTTACACCTTTCGCGTTCAAGAATGCCCGTTTTGAGTGAGTAGATTTTCGTGAAAGGATGCACACAGAAAATGAGTATTCTTGGGCGCGAGAGGTATATCACCTCCACAACCAGAAATTCCGGGCCTCCAAAAAAAGGAGGTCAGAAATTTCGTTACTACAGAAGCCCTCAAATTAGGGGCATCTATGAATTTACCCGCATCCTTATCCTATTCAGGATTCTAAAGCAATGCTGGAAGACTTGAAGGACTTTCGGCCAAGAGCTTAAAGTTAGAGTTTTGAGTATTACCTAACTGATTCACCTTGGCATTATCAGAATTTGAAATATTGACAGACTGATTAAGCTGGTTAAGCTGAAAGGTTTCTATGAATATATTCTGAACATAATTATTGATCACACCTGGAATTGATGCTCGACTTGACGCAGGCCACATTGAAAATAATACACTCCTCGCAAATCCTGCTCCACCTAAAAAGCTATTCATGGCATTGTGGTCCAGATCTCGGCTTTCGGTCAGGTCTTCTATAGTAAGATTAGTCATATTAGGTCTCCACCCTAGTTTAAAAAAGTTTCTAAACGAAGTATAAGCAGAATTAATGCCACAATATAGATTTTCTATTGTCAGTGCAACCGTATGTAAAACAATATAAATATTTTTGCCAAACTCAGTTACAGCGATTACAGAAAAGCATTGTTCTTTAAAAACAAACCATTTTGATCCAATTTGTTTTCTAAAAACAGACTCCAATCAGGCAAGTGATACACTGGATAGACTCTAAAATACCTTCCAGGATCGATTTCTAAAAAAATATACCTTTCGCGTTCAAGAATGCCCGTTTTGAGTGGGGTGATTTTCGTGAACAGCTCGGCGTAGAACCGCAGGAAGAGTCATCTCTTTCAAGGTTCTACAACGACGTACTTCGCGAAAAGATGCACGCTAAAAATGGGTATTCTTGGGCGAGAGAGGTATATAATAAGCGTTTCAATCGAGAGGAACAAATAATGACCGACAACTTAATCGCCCCATCCATCCTTTCAGCAGACTTCGCCCGTTTAGGGGAAGAAGTCGATAATGTACTAGCCGCTGGTGCCGACATCGTACATTTTGATGTGATGGACAACCATTTTGTACCGAATCTAACCATTGGCCCACTGGTTTGCGATGCCCTAAGAAAACACGGCGTCACTGCACCGATTGATGTACATCTCATGGTGGATCCGGTTGATCGAATCGTCCCTGATTTCATCAAAGCCGGAGCCAGCTATGTCACCTTTCATCCTGAAGGTTCAGTGCATATTGACAGAACCTTGCAGATGATCCGCGATGCCGGCTGTAAAGCCGGACTGGTATTTAACCCTGGAACATCTCTAAGTCACCTTGACTATGTCATGGACAAATTGGATATGATTTTACTGATGTCAGTTAATCCTGGTTTCGGCGGCCAATCATTCCTACCCTCTGCTTTGGATAAACTGCGGGAAGTCCGCAAAAGAATTGATGCCAGTGGTTTCGATATCAGGTTGGAAATTGACGGTGGTGTCAAAGCTGATAATATCCGTGATATTAAAGCAGCGGGAGCCGATACCTTTGTTGCCGGATCAGCTATTTTTGGGAAAGGTGACTATAAAAAAGTCATTGATGGAATGCGCGCTGAGATTGCAAAGGCTGAATGATTCATAACCTGAGTGTTACATAACGCCTTCGTAGGAGCGGCATTAGCCGCGATATCGCAGCTAATGCCGCTCCAATGTTGCTCTGAACCTGTTTTTTAAATATTATACGGCTACATAAGCGGGAGGATTTGATCAAGAATCTTCCCGTTTGTAACCAGTATCTGCTTTGGAAAAACACCTTCATTACCTTTAAAGTCAGTCACTGTAGCGCCTGCCTCCCTGGCAATCAGCGCACCGGCTGCAATATCGTACAGATTGAGCTCTTGTTCCCAAAAAGCATCGACCTGACCATCCGCAACCATGCAAACATCCATTGCGGCCGATCCAAAGCGGCGCTGCCCGGTGGTTTGTTGCGCAATTCTACAAAACCGCTCTAAATTATTCTCTTCCAGATAATTACGAAGACACGCAAACCCAGTAGCGATCATCGCATCTGAGAGTTTGGTTTCTGATGATACCTTGATGGGTTGGCCATTTTTCCACGCCCCCATATCTTTTTTTGCCGAATAATAATCGTCCACAGCGGGCACAAAAACAGCCCCAAAAACCAGTTGTTGGTCAATCTCCAATGCAACACTAACCGACCAAAAATACTGTCCTTTGGTAAACGAGTGAGTTCCGTCAATAGGATCGACAATCCATCGCTGGGTTTGATTTTCAGTTTGGCCACTTTCTTCCCCCCAAAATCCAAATTGCGGATACTCACGGGTCAAGTTCTCTTTTAAGAAAGCTTCAACTGCGACATCAGCATCGGTAACAAAATCACGCGGACTCTTCTTGGTTATTTCCAGACTCTTCAAGTCATTAAAATGGTGTAAGGCAATCGATCCGGCTTCACGGATCACTTTTTCAAGAAAGGGAAGAGAAATAGACATAAGCTGTAACTTTCGGAAATAATAGTGGAAGGAATAGAGGTTTCAATTATATACCTTTCCTCTGGGGGTATAATAAGGGATTTACCTCAAAACTTTTAGTAATGGCACAGTACGTCTACACAATGAACCGGGTCGGTAAAGTCGTCCCACCGAAACGGGAAATACTTAGCAATATTTCACTTTCTTTTTTCCCCGGCGCTAAAATTGGCGTTCTTGGTTTGAATGGCTCTGGAAAATCTACCCTACTCCGCATTATGGCCGGTGTCGACAAAGAATTTGATGGCGAAGCGCGCGCCCTCACCAACATAAAAATTGGCTATCTTCCCCAGGAACCACAACTTGACCCGAACAAAACAGTCCGGGAAAATGTGGAACAGGGTGTCGCTGAAACAAAAGCCCTTTTGGATCGATTCAATGAAGTCAGCAATGCATTCGCTGAACCCGATGCTGATTTTGATAGTCTTCTGGCCGAACAAGCGGAACTCCAGGAAAAGATCGATAATGCTGGTGCATGGGAGTTGGACCGTACCCTGAATATTGCTGCAGACGCCCTTCGAATACCTGAATGGGACACAGACGTTAGTAAACTGTCTGGGGGAGAACTGCGTCGGGTAGCCCTTTGCCAACTACTTCTGTCCAAGCCTGATATGCTCCTGCTGGATGAACCCACCAACCACCTGGATGCTGAATCCGTCGCTTGGTTGGAACGATTCCTCCATGACTATCCAGGAACGGTAATTGCTGTTACCCATGACCGCTATTTCCTGGACAATGTCGCCGGGTGGATTCTTGAATTAGACCGCGGTCATGGCATTCCCTGGGAAGGCAACTATTCTTCCTGGTTAGATCAAAAACAACAACGCCTGGAAATTGAAGAAAAACAAGCAACTGCCCGCCAAAAAGCCATGAAATCAGAATTGGAATGGGTACGTTCCAACGCTAAAGGACGGCACGCAAAAAGTAAGGCCCGTCTGGCCCGTTTCGAAGAACTGGCATCCCAGGAAGCAGAAGCCCGGAACGAAACCCAGGAAATCTATATCCCTCCTGGCCCAAGACTGGGTGATGCAGTCGTTGAAGCTGTCAAGCTCAGCAAAGGGTTCGGAGACCGCCTGCTGATTGATGACCTCAATTTCAACTTGCCCCAGGGCGGTATTGTTGGCATTATCGGCCCCAATGGCGCGGGTAAAACCACGTTGTTTAGAATGATCGCTGGCACCGAAAAAACCGATTCGGGAGATCTCAATATCGGTAAATCAGTACAGGTCGCTCATGTAGACCAGTCCCGTGATGACTTATCTGCCGAGAAAACTGTCTGGGAAGAAATCTCCGACGGCCTCGATATTATCACTGTCGGTAAGTACCAAACACCTTCTCGCGCCTATGTCAGCCGCTTTAACTTTAAGGGTTCTGACCAGCAGAAACGAATTGGCGACCTTTCCGGTGGCGAGCGCAACAGAGTTCACTTAGCCAAATTGCTAAAAAGTGGGGGTAACCTGCTATTACTCGACGAACCCACCAATGATCTTGACGTGGAAACCCTGCGAGCCCTCGAGGAAGCCTTGTTGGCATTTCCCGGATGTGCTGTTGTTATTTCCCATGATCGCTGGTTCCTGGACAGGATAGCAACCCACATCCTTGCGTTTGAGGGCGATAGTAAAGTGGTCTGGTTCGAAGGCAATTACGCCGACTACGAAAACGACCGCAAACGCCGCCTCGGCACCAATGCGACGGCACCCCACAGAATAAAATTCAGAAAACTTGCATGACTGATTTAAGTCACCTGGTCGATCGGATTGATAGTCTGATCGACCGGCTAGAGGGGATATTACCACGACAACCGCAACAACCCGATTGGGAAAAGTCGACTGCTTTTCGCTGGCGCGGAATTAACCACCCGATTCCCTTGCAAGCAATACGACATCAATCATCACCGAGATTGCAGGACATTCTCTCCAACGACAGACAAAAAAGCCAACTCGATCGAAATACCCAACAATTTCTTCAGGGCAAACCCGCCAATAACGTATTACTATGGGGATCCAGAGGTACCGGAAAATCGTCCCTAATTAAAGCATTGCTCCGAGAATACGCTGAACAAGGCTTACGCCTCATTGAAGTTGATAAAGATCAATTGATCGAACTACCGGATCTTCTCGATACCCTGGACGGTCGGAGTGAAAAATTTATCCTATATAGCGACGACTTGTCATTCGAAGCAAATGATCCAAGCTATAAGACACTTAAAGCTGTACTCGATGGTTCCATTTATTCACTTCCCGAAAATGTCTTGATTTACGCCACTTCAAATCGGCGTCATCTGATGCCGGAATTGAACAGTGAAAACCAGCAAACCCGTCTGATTGATACCGAACTCCATCATGGCGAGGCGGTGGAGGAAAAAGTCTCCCTTTCTGACCGCTTCGGCCTGTGGTTGTCGTTCCATCCTTTTAATCAAGACCAGTATTTAGGGATTGTCCGCCATTGGATAGTAAAACTCGATAGCCCTGTTGAACCTTGGGGCGACATTCGCGCCGAAGCATTGCGGTGGGCCCTCAACCGCGGCTCTCGTAGTGGCCGTACTGCGTGGCAATTTGCTAGAGATTGGGTTGGGAGATCGCAGATCTAGTGAGAATCATGGGACGGTAACTATAACTGATCCGGTATTTTCCACTCCAGCGGATGACGCGCCATAACTGTTTTCAAATACTCAGGCATTTTTTCCGTTATAAGCGCCTGTCTAACCCGATCTTTGATCGCAACAAAGGCCTTCTGTTCCGAGGGCTTACGGCTTACAATCATCACGAGATGATAACCCTTTTGGGTTCCAATCACTGGACTCACCTCCCCATCTGGTAGATCCTTCAATCTTTCCTCGATCTCCGGCATTCCTGTCCCTTCATACAGCCACCCCATATCTCCGGCCTGTTCACGGCCATAGGGATCAATACTATATTCTGCGGCAAGGTCGAAAAGACTCTCGCCCGAAAGTACGCGTTTTCGTAGCTGTTCAGCCAAATTCTCAGATGCAACAACGAGTTGCCCTAGCAGACGACGCTCGGGGACGTAACCGGTATTAGGGTTATTCTGATAGTAGTCAGACAGGGTTTCATCATTCGGAATCCATTTTTTTTCCTGTTTTTCCAATAGCACTTTGGCAAGAGATCGGTGTCGATAATCCAATAACTGCTCACGGATATCAACACCCTGTTGTTCAGCGGCGTAGGCGAATAGGATCACCTCTAACCATTCATCTACCTTCTCTTGTAGCAAATTTTTGTCGATACTAGCTAAGTTATTTTCTGGCATCAATTCACCTGCCGTAACAGAAAAGCCTTCACCATCTGCTAATACAACATTGCTGGAAAGTCCCTTCTTTAGACGATCCTTATAAACCTCTACGTTAAACCCTCTCTTGAGCTGTGTGACTCTATCCGCTTTAAACTCAGGAAAATAGTTTGCTACATAAATAGAACGACTCGCGGAAAGTGCATCACCATTTCCCTTATATTTCCGAATAAGGCTTTCATCAACCTTTTCAGGAATACTGAACTCATTTCGCAAGATGTTTTGGTAACGTTGTGCCAATAGTGTCATTCGAAAATCAGACATTTCTTTCAGGAAAAGGGGCTCCCGATCTAGACCTTGATCAACGGCCTCCTGATAGAGCGCTTCTGCCTGAGTCAGGCGCAATAAAATATCACCCCGTAACCGTGCCTGATCCTTTTCATCCATACTGGGAAACTGGGTTGCAAAGGGGGCGGCTTTCAAAGCTTGTTCTAACTGATAGCCCGTGACTCTGCCCCCGCCTACTTTGACAAGCACATTTTCCGCAAAGCCATCACTCGAAACCATGCAGGCCAGAAAAATAAAGAGTGTTCGTACTATCATTTCAATTCAAAAAATAGTTTCAAATGGCATGGGTTCCCACGGAGAACCGTGGGAACCAGAGAAGGGAGGAAAAGCTAATGAGGGATTTTACCGCCAAGATCCGGTGCGTTGGAATGGATCCAGCTTATCGCTGCATCGAGGTTTTTTCCTATTTTCTTACCTTTCCAAGTCAACGCTTCGGCGTATAGCGGCACTCCACCCTCATTGGTTTGATGACACGACGCACAAAGCAAAGGCCCATGACTCCCATCGGGATTGTATTGGGTTGCTTGCTGATAGGTTGTCGTATCTACCGTTGGTGTTACCGGATAGAGACCATGAATCGACTCGTGACATGCTTGGCAGGCAAGCCCCGCATGGCCTTTCGAATAGCGCATTTGACTGTATTTACCCGGTTGATTGATTGGGAATGCAACGCCTCCCTGTCCTTCAACAAAAGGAGGCGCATGACAATCCGCACAATGGGGCACGCCGGGAGATAACCAATAGTCGCGACCGTGGCTGGCCGCATCATAGGATACTGCGGCCGCTCCCGTTGCGCCTTTGGGTAAAGTCAATGATGAAAGCTTGACGGATGGGTCAGCAGACAACAATGTAACGTTGATATCACCATCTTCATCCTTGTTGATCAGTGGCCCACCTTTATTCATGGCAATGACTCCAATATCCGCAACAAGCCGATCTTTTGCCCAAGTTAACAAAATTCCGGATTTTTTAGGATCATCTGCACCTTCTTTGGTCAACTGGACTTTAGGATCAAGATAACGCTCTTCTAATGTCTTTTGATCAACACCGATGGCTTTCGCTATATTTTTTAATGATTTATTGCGGAGCGTTTTACCCTTCTGTTTAAAAGCCTGCTTAATATTATCGCGCTGATACAATTCTCGGGATAACTGGCTATGGCAATTGGTACACCATAATCCTTTACCTTCTTTTCCGTTGCCGATATTGGAAACATTAGATTGCATCCACTTTCCGATCGCATTTAAATGCTCCGGTGTTCCTACACCATCTTTGTCTTTGTTCGGGTTTGAATGAACATCCCGCCCGGCAAAACAACCGCCTTTGGTATCCCGGTTATCAGCATCGGCATAGAAATTTTTCCCATCTGGCGTAATCGGGTAGCCATCCATTGAACCATCCTGACGATGAGCGGGATGGCATCCTGCACAGGTCGCCGTCCGGCCTTCTGAATCGGGAAGTGGGCGCAGCGTCTGATGAACCCGATGCAGTGCTTCTGATAAAGCAGGGAGAGGGGTATCGCCTTCTACATTTGCACCTGATAGTGCTTCAACAATACCCTTGGATTGTAAAACACCAATCACATTATCCGCGTGGCATTGTTGACACAGAACCGGATCGCTACCCAACCGGTTATTCGTCGAACGGCTTGAGGGGTCGTAGTTTGCGACAAACTGGGTTCCATGCTTGTTATCGTGGATTTGTAATATGGAAATGGAAGTGGCTTTCAGATTCGCCATATATTCAGTTGCGCCTAACCCTTTCCAAAACGCCTTCTCCTGCTTGTAAAGGGAATATTTCTTACCGTTGGCGTTCTCGTTAGAATGACAATTTGCACAATTGGGTACATCAATGGGGTTGGTGCCGATAAATTTTACGGGCTTACGGGAATGACTATCAATGACAGGCTTTCCTGATTTGGCATCGACTAAAGCCACCCATGCCTCCTGGTAAGGGCGAATATCACTTTCGACGATTTCCAGAGGACTTTTTTTCATCATATTGTCATAGAAGGGGGTCAGTGGCAGACCCAACGCATCCCATATCCCCGGATTGGTCAATACAATCGGTACATTATCAAGAACCGGTGATTTAGTGTAAACGATCGTTCCTTTCTCACCCGTATAGTGAAGGTGTCCCCCTTTCAGTGGACTGGGGACAACTGCGCCTGCAGGCCCCATATCCTTTGGAATAGGAATTTCAATACCAATTCGCTTTTTTTCACTGTCTTTACTGGTTTTTTTAGGGTTGGCTCCTTCAAGACCTTTGTAAACATAGAGGTGGGTGAAATAGGCGTTCCCGACATTTTCATTTTCGCCATACTTGCCATCCCCGTTTACATCATAGGGTACATTCCAATACGCAAGTTTTGTACCTTCCGAGAAAGAATTGTCGACATGGCCATATTCAAGCTTCATTCGCTTTTTGCCGTCAAGCAGAACGGTGGGATCTTTCGGGTCAGCCCCTAATAACACCGGAAAATCATATTGATTCTTCGCTGTTTTAACAACCTGGCTTTGAATCGAATTATACGGTGGTAAAATACAACAATAAGAAAAATCGAAGCCAGTACAATGCATTCCCAGCTCGTAATTTATCGTGATATTGTAATCGTTCTTGGGACCCTGTTTAGACGATTTTACGGCCCAGGCAGGGTTACTAATAAAAATTGCGCTATAGAATATGATGGTTATCGTTAACAATCTGCGTAGATACTTTTCCATTGTTTCCCCTCGAAATTAAAGATACCTCTCAGCGGAGCAGGATCCGAAAAACTCCCACCGCTGTGAACGTACTTCTATTGTTCCCTCAAAACAAAAATCAGCTTATCCAATAACGCCAACCTTAACCGCATTTAAGGCTTTTTTCCAGAATAATATTGGGCAAGCCCTTCAATTTCTTCTTCACTCAACTGCTCTACGATCAAACGCATTCTACTGTAAATATCGTTTTTACGCTCTCCACTTTTGTAGTCATTAAGCGTTTTTTTAAGGTAATCATTCTGTTGTCCTGTTAAGGCGGGTACATCCATCACCTCTCCCCTGCCATCGGTACCATGGCAAACTGAACAGGGGGGTAACACACGTTTACTATCACCAACGAATACCATATTTTCAGCCGGTTCTGTAATTTCATCGTTTTCTTCCCATTCCAGTGGCGGTAATGAACTGAACCAAACGGCTATATCAGCGATATCCTGTTTGCTAAGCCCAGCTGCTAATGAAGTCATAATCCGGTCTGAACGGTTGCCATCCTGATAATCGCGCAGTTGTTTATAAGTATAATTGGCGAGCTGACCGGCCAAAGACGGAAAACTTGGAGCCGGGCTGATTCCCTTTTCACCATGACATCCCTTACATCCTTCCGCTAACTTTTTTCCGTTTTCCGGATTGCCATTTTTAACAAACTTGATGGTCTCTGGTGTCCACGCCACCTGAGATGATGGCTCTGAAAAAACCCGCCCGGTGAAAAACATAAGAATAAAAAATACTATAGGTAACAATTTCATCCCTAATACCCCCACGCGTTTGAATCGAATGTTTCTATAAAGAAAAACTGCAGAATCGTATAACCGAACGCGATAACCATGAACGCACAGATCGTCCAGTTCCAGATGCGGAAATCATTCAATAACTCAGGTAAGTTCGTAACAGGCTCCAATGGCTCAGCGTACTCCACAGTCCGGTCTGATTCCGGTTCACCTTCAACTTGGCTCTTGAATAGAATGTATACAAACAAACAGGCAGAACCCAACAGTATCAATCCACCCAAGATCATAGCCAACTCATAAGTATCCCAAGCCAGCGTTAGAACAGTGTTATAGGTAACGGAAGAAATCCGGCGAGGCTGCCCCAGTAGGCCTAATATATGCCAGGGAGTGGTTAATACACCCATTCCGATTGCCCACGACCAAAGCTGAATCAGTGGTAATGACGGTGAAAACAATTTTTTGCCTGTCATTTTCGGCCACAAGTGATAAGCAATTGCAAAATACATGATCACCGTTGTCCCGGCAAAAATCAGGTGGAAGTGACCGGGCACCCACGCAGTATTGTGGATCATCGCATTCATAGCATAACTGGCATTGATAATCCCCCCAAAACCGCCCAGAAGTAGCATCAAGAGAGCCAGAATGGTTGCAAGCACCATGGGATTTTGCCAGGGCAATGCACCAATCCACCCGAATAAACCCTGTCCACCCCGTAGACGACCCGCAATTTCCAGAGATGCGATTACAGTAAACCCGGTAACTAAGGTCGGAACCGCAACTATAAATGTCCCCATACCATGGAGTATTTTCCAACCACGGCCTATTTCCGGATCCATATACAGGTGGTGAAACCCAATGGGCAAACTAAACACGACCAATCCAATAAAAGCCATTCGCGCCATTTCGTCGCTGAACAAAAATCCACCGGCAGCTTTAGGCACAAATACATAAAATGCGATATAGGCAGGTATGAGCCAAAAGTAGACAATGGGATGCAATGTCCATGCGAACAGCGTCCGTGCCAACCCCGGGTCAATGGTATCAACCCATCCCAGAGACCACGGTATCAACAAAAAGACGACTTCCAGGGCGACACCGGCACTGGTCCATAGCCATAGTATTGCATTGGCAGTGGTTGCGAACATCGGCAATGGTACCGGCTCCCCTGGGTGCGCTTTCTTCCATTGCGCCATCATAACGATCATAATGCCACACCAAAACCAGGAGCCTACTACCAACAATGTGGCGCCAATGTAGAACATGGGATGCGCCTGAACCGGTGGATAAAAAGTATAAAGTACAGAAGCGGTCCCTGACAGCAGGGGTATGGCAGCCAAAACAGTACCCAGCAAAGCGACCCCAAACCCTGCCCAGGCTAATGACTTGTTCCAGACCGGTACTTTCAAGCTGGTCACTGCCGTGTAGTAGCCAAATCCCATAATAAAAAAGGTCGTCAACACATAGGCCATTAACACGCCATGGGTACTAACGGAAGCGAAATAGACCGTTGGCGATTCAAGAAAGGAAAACAGTCCACTTCGCTCTAAAACCTGATAAAACCCCATAAAACAGGCGACAAGAAACGCCACGAAAGCCACCCACATATGGCTTAATGCTAAATTATTTGCAGTCGTATCATTCATCTTCTTCGTCTCCATCAACACCCTCTGTTCCTTGTGAGGTTTTTTGTGCTTTATCCCAATGCTGCTTGGCGATTACCGTAACATTACTCCACATATGATCATGACCGCGGCCACAGTATTCGTTGCAAAGCAAAGGATAATTACCGGGTTTCGGGAATACCGTCGTAAGTTCGGCAACAAATCCTGGAACCACCATGGTGCTCATATTCGTCATGGGCATATGCACTCCGTGAAGCACATCAAGACTCACCCAGCGAAACGTTATTCTGGTATCTGCAGGAATCTCGATATCTCTTGGGAAGAAACCATACCGAGCGGCCACCATCCTCACCATCACCTTACCCTCTGGTGTCACTTCAACACCGAGACTATCTTCCGCAAACTCTTGACTCAAATGTAACTTTGCAGAATTGATGGTTTCTACGTTACTGGGTGCGTTAATATCACTGAACAATGCTGTAATCAGGATGACACCGACGAATAGACCGGCCATGCCCAAGGACACATAAATCCATTTCCGTTCTAAGGGATCAATATGCATGGTTCACCTCAATCAACTATGCCGCGCGGCATAAAAACGCCGAAGTAAAGAAATAGCCAGGCTAAAACCATGCTCCCCGCTACCATTAACATCAATGCCCAAGTTCCCTTGGGAGAACTCTTCAGTATTTTTTTACGTTCTTCTTC
>JAZGGE010000049.1:0-15771 GCA_036480195.1 Methylococcales bacterium | reverse complement strand
TGACAACAGCCGTTGATTTTAGTAGTTGCCTGCTCAGAATAAATACCTTTTCATTATAGAAAAAAAGCACTTAGTATAGATTAAATCGTAGCGCTGACGCACGTGATATCCATACGATAAAATGCTTGTAACACTGTTTCATCGGATAATGGGGATTCTATTATGATAGACATCCCCGGTTACCAAACCCCAATTAAGATCTATGAAAGTGATAATTCGTTAATTTATAAAGCTTTCAGCGATGGGAATGGTAGCGCCGATCTGCTCAAAATCCTTAAGAAAGATTATCTGGTAACAGTTGAACCTACACGACTTAAGGAATGACACCGTTTTGGCCAGAGATATTCCTTCCAGCACCCACATGAACCTGGCAGTTTTGTTCATCGCGTATTGATGGTAAAATTGCGTTCGGGGCGCTTGGGTTTAATGTGCGATCCCTCTTGGGGCTAGGCTACCACGTACCCTATTTCCACGATGGAGAGCACAGACACTGGAGGAGGTATTCACCTTGCATGCGCTAAATGGAGGAACCATTGAATGCCAGATTAGTGCTACGGAGCGAGGAAGTCTGTTGGAATTCTTAAATTCCATTGACGCTCGGACTAAAGGCTTCAGATCCGAAGGAGATGATTTTCGAGATCCCTTTTAGTTAGTTAAGACCTCAACAACGTCCTCTGAAAAATAGGTTTTGAATCCAGAAAGTTTGGGGACTTTGGCGATAATTGGACATCCTGCAGAGCGGGTTGCCATCTACTACACCAAAAAATGACAGGATTTACACGATGACATAACGGTTTTCTCCCAAAGAAACCTGTAAATCTTGAAAAATCCTGTTAATCCTGTCCAATTTTAGGAACGATTTTGACTAAAAATGGAGCGGTCTGTAGTTATTGACGACTGTAAATAGCAAAAAAAGCGGTACTGGGAAGCACCGCTTTTCAATGACTATTTTGATTAATAATTGACACGCAGGGGCCACCCCATCATAATCAATCGTTTACTCACATACTCTCAGAGAGGACTCTAGACTTTGGCAAACTCAACTTCAGCAAGAAAACGTGCACGTCAAGCGGAAAAACACCGTATTAACAACGCTGGACAACGCAGTAAGATGCGGACTCTTATCAAACAAGTTCTTGCGGCTGTCGACGAGGGTGACAAAGAAACAGCTCAATCCGCTTATAAACAAGCTGTTCCAATCATTGATGCTGCGATTAATAAAGGCTTCATCCATAAAAATAAAGCTGCTCGCAATAAAAGCCGATTAAATGCCCGGATTCGTAATATAGGGTAAATTTGGTTCTAAGAGATCTCCGGTAAAGACCGTATTTCAGTTTGTATGGTTATAAATGGTGTGGAAATAAATACGTCATTATCTTCACGTCCCGGCCTCAGGTCGTCTTTAGATCTGCCCACAATCGCAAAACCTTCAACCTCCCAGCCCTGCGCGACTCCTTATTACGTTCGTTAATCTAATCTATCAACACCAAGTTGTCGCGGTGAATTATTTCAGGCTCATCCACATAGCCTAACAATTCCTTTATTCTAGAGCTGGGTTGCAGCTTGATCTTTCTCGCCTCAGTAGCGCTATAATTCACCAGTCCCTTTGCGATCTCCCGTCCTGCCGAATCAAGACAGGCAACCAACTCTCCACGATGGAACCCTCCTCTAACCTCGGTGACGCCGATTGGTAATAAGCTCTTCCCTGATTCCTTCAATACGTTCACAGCTCCTGCATCCAGCACCAGCGCACCACGTGTTTGGAGATGTCCAGCCAGCCATCGCTTACGGGCATCGAATGGCGCAAGATTCGGAATTAGAAATGTCCCTATATTTTCGCCTGCCAAAACACGAACGAGAATATTTTCATCCCGACCATAAGCAATCACCGTGGGCGCCCCTGACCTCGCTGCTAATCGTGCCGCCCGCAACTTGGTAAGCATCCCCCCACGCCCCAACCCACTGAGGCTCCCGCCCGCCATAGTATCTAATCGACTATCATCTATAGATATCTGTTCAACTCGTTTCGCGGCAGGATCAAGGGAAGGATCCCGCTCATACAGTCCTTGTTGATCCGTTAATATAATTAGAAGATCAGCCTCAATCAAGTTTGCAACTAACGCTGCTAAACTATCATTATCTCCAAACTGGATTTCTTCCGTTGCAACCACATCATTTTCATTAATAACCGGAACCACACCCAATATTAATAACGTTAGTAATGTGCTTCTGGCGTTTAGATAACGCCGACGATCTGATAAATCATCATGGGTTAATAATACCTGGGCAGTTTGTAGTCCGTGGGACTGGAAAGAAGACTCGTAGGTCTGGATAAGCCCCATTTGTCCTACTGACGCAGCTGCTTGCAATTCGTGTAGGGT
This sequence comes from Methylococcales bacterium, assembly GCA_036480195.1. Taxonomy (GTDB): domain Bacteria; phylum Pseudomonadota; class Gammaproteobacteria; order Methylococcales; family JAZGGE01; genus JAZGGE01. The sequence continues at coordinate 13,390 of JAZGGE010000049.1, read as the reverse complement.
TTGTGGACGTGCAGTCCAACCTAATCGAGACATGCCTTCGGCGACGGAACCAGATGATACAAGCAGAATTTCCATGCCATCTTCAGCAAATGAAGCAATCTGACTGACCCATTCAGAAACTGCACGCCGATCTAGTCCCTTGCCGCCTTCAGTTAAGAGTGAGCTCCCAATTTTGACGACCACACGGCGAACCGTAGAGAACTCATGCCGATTCTTCATGGGTTTGCCGCTCCAAAAAGTCCATTATTCGGTACATCAATTCCTGGGTTCCTTCTCCAGACAATGCTGAAATCTGAAATACCGGGCCAGTCCATTCGAGTCGATCAACGATATCCTGACATATCTCATTGTGATCATCAGCCAAGCGATCTATTTTGTTTAACACCAACCAACGCTCTTTGTCGGCTAACGTCTCGCTCCAACCCTCAAGTTCCTTTATTATTTTATTAGCCGAAACGACTGGGTCTTCTTGGGTTTCCCAAGGCGCCACATCAATCAAATGTAATAATACCTGAGTTCTGGCAAGGTGCTTTAAGAATTGAATCCCTAAACCTGCCCCATCAGATGCACCTTCAATCACACCCGGGATATCCGCAAGTACAAAACTTCGACATTCATCCACCCGCACCACACCAAGGTTTGGATAAAGAGTAGTAAACGGGTAGTCTGCAACCTTCGGTCGGGCTGAAGATACTTTACGAATCAAACTTGATTTTCCAGTATTGGGCATCCCCAGTAATCCTACGTCAGCAATGACTTTTAGCTCTAGCTGCAAAGTTCGTCGCTCACCGAGTGTGCCATTCGTTGCCTTGCGCGGAGTGCGATTAATGCTACTCTTGAATCGACTGTTGCCAAGTCCATGGAAACCGCCTTTAGCCACCAAGAGTTTTTCTCCAACCTCAACCATATCACCGATCAATTCGCCAGTTCCGGCGTCATAGACGAGCGTTCCAGTGGGTATATGAAGCAAGGAGTCCTCGCCCTGTTTGCCCTTGCAGTTACTTCCCATTCCTTTTTGCCCGTGCCCGGCCCGATAAGTTGCACGATACCGAAAATCCGCTAAGGTATTTATATTATCCACGGCTACAAAAATAACGCTACCACCGTCACCACCGTCGCCGCCATCTGGCCCACCAAGCGGGATATGCTTTTCTCGCCGAAAGCTAATACAGCCATTACCGCCGCCACCAGCCTCCACCCGAATTTCTGATTCATCAACAAATTTCATTCCACTATATTCAAAGGTATTTTCAGTAAAACATGTGGTTATCACTAATATATAACGTTGACGGCGCATTAGGAGGCAGTTCCAGAATGCAGACAGGCATAAAAAAGCCCCGATCATTGCGGGGCTTCATCGAATACCTAATAAGATAGAAAACCTATGAGTAAAGGCCCACTCAGTTAGGAACAATGCTTATGTATTTGCGTTTCTTAGCACCCTTAACTTGGAAGAGTACCCGGCCTTCCGCAGTAGCAAACAATGTATGATCTTTCCCGCATCCGACGTTATCTCCAGGATGGAAACGAGTTCCCCGTTGCCGCACTATAATACTCCCTGCACTTACGAGTTGCCCACCATACCGCTTAACACCTAACCGCTTCGACTCCGAATCACGACCATTTCTTGTACTACCGCCTGCTTTTTTATGCGCCATTGTCTTACTCCAATATCTAAATACTTAGCCCGCCGAGATGCCTGTAATTTGCAATTCTGTATAATACTGGCGATGCCCCATCCTTTTCATATGATGCTTACGCCGCTTGAATTTAATGATCCTTATTTTAGGATGGCGACCTTGCGACTGCACGGTTGCTGTCACTTTTCCACTAGTTAGATACGGTGCACCAATGCTGATACCATCATTATTCCGTACCATCAAGACTTTATCAAAATCTATACTTTCTCCAGATTCAACTGGCAGCTTTTCGACTTTAATAACCTGCCCTTCGCCAACCCGATACTGCTTTCCACCCGTTTCGATTACCGCGTACATCTTTCGCAAGCTCCGTATACTTTAATATGATCTTAAATGCCAATTAGCCATTATATGCAGATTAGCATATTGCGTCAATCAACAAGCAGCAAAGGTTTTAGAAGCTTACTTAAGCAGGCATCAGTAACAACCCTTTGAGCAATAAAACGCTATATAGTATTTTTTTACTTGACAGTTTAGCATAGTCCTTCTAGGATTTGATCGGCTAACGTTCGTTCGTATCGACGTTGTCCTCTACAGTAGCCATTTCATGACATTATCGAACTCTCAAAATAAAAGCGAAGCCAACACCAGCTACACGGGTTTCGACAGTATCCGTGCTCTAATTAGGGATGAACTAGAGGCGGCCGACAAACTCATTATTCAGGAGCTGAGTTCTGACGTCGTCCTTATCAATCAAATTGGTAAATACATTGTCAACAGCGGTGGCAAACGCCTTCGACCAATGCTGCTTCTGCTGGCTGCAAAAGCGTTAGGATACCAAGGAGAGCATCACATCATCCTCGCTGCGGTCATCGAATTTATCCATACAGCCACACTTTTGCATGACGATGTCGTTGACGAATCTTTGCTCCGTCGGGGAAAAGATACGGCTAACGCTGTGTGGGGTAATGCCTCAAGTGTTTTGGTGGGTGATTATCTTTACTCTCGATCTTTCGAGATGATGGTGCGCGTCGAAAAAATGCGCGTTATGGATACCCTTTCCCACACCACCACTGCTATTGCTGAAGGTGAAGTTCTCCAGCTACTCAATATCAACAATCCGACAACATCTGAAGAAAAGTATTTGGATGTTATTTCACGAAAGACCGCCATACTGTTCAGCACCGCTACGCAATTGAGTGCGATTATTTGTCAGCAGGAGGATAAGGTAGAAAAAAAGCTTTCAGAATATGGATTAGCCCTTGGTACAGCATTCCAGCTTATCGATGATGTCCTGGACTATGAAGCTGATCCGAAAGAACTTGGGAAGAATCTAGGCGATGATTTGGCGGAAGGAAAACCCACTCTACCCCTTATTTTTGCAATGAAAAATAGTAGTGATAAAGACGCTTCAATTATTAGAAAAGCGATAGAAAATGGTGATCGAAATGCTCTAGGTGCTGTTATAAAAATTGTTGAATCGACTAACGCAATTGCATACACCGAGAATCAAGCAAAAGAACAGGCAATAAGGGCAATTAAGGCATTAACAATATTGCCTGATTCAAAGTACAAAGACGCGATGATAACACTCGCCAAATTCTCAGCTGAACGAAGTTACTAACTTTTACCTGGATCCGTGAGTTCAGGGTGGATGCAAGGCGCAAGATATTGGTTCCACTGCGAAAAAGAGCTTTCACCCTGCACCGCGTCGAGGAGTTCACGGATCCAGGTTAGCGTAAAGTGAGCGCATGAAGTACTAGCCTGGGCTGTCGTTTCAATCTGGCCGACGTCGGAATCGAGCCAGCGCAAGCAATCTGCAGGGCAATCTTAATCTTGCCGCTTCCCTTCGCGAACGGGTAAATGCATAGCACGGTAGGCTCCAAATTCACCTCTATTATTGTCAGGTTTCTTTACACTACCAGTATGATAAATATTTAAAAGCATATTAAATCAATTAGATATAGTATTGGCGTGAAAAGTGCTTGCTAACATAGGCGTACTTGGTAAATTACTAAATTTAATTTTCTGGTGAAAAAATGAAAAAATTATTGGCTTATTCAGTTATTGGGTTATTGGCTAGTTTTGGTTCTGCTAATGCAGTACTTCTCGTTGATATTACAGGTATCCAAGGAAGTAATGAAACGCTTTGGAAATTTTCGGGTTCTGCTACAGCAGGTACAGATGGTTTTTTTGAAGACGGAACAGACTTGAATAATACTAATTCATGGTTAAAAATCGGTAACTTTACAACTATTGATGACCTTGAAATTTCAGCAGTATCAGGAGATGCATCGCTTACCATTGCTGGCTTAACTCGAAGTATAGATTTAGTGTACATCGATGCTGGTGCGTCTAATGATGATATTGGTGTCGGAGTTGATGGCAGTAGCAATTTTGGTTTTTCAAAAGATGATGTAGTTAGTTGGGTAGGTGCACTAACCGTTACAGGAATTGACATCACTGACTTGAATGAATCTGGTTTACCCAAAAGTTTTATTGGGAGTGATTTTGCAGGTGCCGATTTAGCTTTAGCAGTTAATATTGGTGGGCAACCATCTGTCTCCGTACCAGAACCAGCATCATTAGCACTTTTCTCCCTCGGTTTATTAGGTATGCGGTTCGGTCGCAAGACGACCAGTTGATTGCTACAAATTGAGGCCTCTACCAAACTAGAGGCGAAACAAAAAAACCGGCAAAATTATTTATGTTGTCGGTTTTTTTTTGCAGTATTTAAAATGGCATCAAGGCTTGATTTTATCCTTCAAAAATTAGCTTTGATCTTGAATGACAATCGAGTTGGGCATGAAAGAGCGAGCAATAGACTTCATGGCGGAGGTAATAACCAGCCATTGTTAAAGATTTCCAGCTTGTGCTTGAAAGTGTAGCCAAGATAAAAAAGAGACAGATTTAGTTTTTTTATTCCCATTTTATTTAATCTTAGGCCTACCCGGTCATCGATGTTTAGTACGGCGACCAATCATTTATTGGTCACAGATCGCTAGTCAAAACTATGCACTTTAGTGCAAGGCTTTCGCTGCTACACACTGTTATTCGGGTTTTTCGGTTTCAACAGATTCCAGTTTTGATTTTACCTTAAAGAGTATGAAGAACACGAAGAAGTAAAGAACTTCATGTCCTTCATGGTGCTATTAATCTAATATTTTGTAATACAGTAGCCACTTTAAGCTAAACGACTTTCAGTCATTGTTTAGAGCAACCTATGGACTTTCAGTTCATAGTGGTTGAGCCAACGTCTTCTACATAAACGACCATTCCCTGTGAGTTGGCCTCTTGCTATCGCTTCTTGAACGAACGGCCATTCGTCATCGGGAACTGGGGTTTAATAGTCTCGATGAAGGAATTCTATGGCTTTTGCCTTACATCCCGTCGTTAGGTTATCCTCGAACCGTCCAATATAATCGAGAACCATCTGAGTTTAACAATCTACGTATCCTGGTAAGTTGAGATTGCAACAAAGACCTAAAGGCAGGGGAGCAGGAGTTCTAAATGGAGCCACTCCTTCCAATATTGGCCAATCTAATCGGAGTCTCAAGCGACCGCGAAATTTGTAAAAGTTATAACCCAAGTTGTCGCCCACCGTAAATTTTCCAATAAAAAAGGCCTTCGATTCCTCGTAAGACCTTGTTTTGTTTGGCTCCCCCGGACGGGCTCGAACCGCCGACCTAGTGATTAACAGTCACCCGCTCTACCGACTGAGCTACAGGGGAATTGCTGAACGGTCAATTCTAATAATTATATGCAGTGTAGTCAACATTGATGAAAATGCAGCAGCTTCATTACTTAGACACTTAGACAATAAACCAATCAGATAATCCCATATGATATCATCGCCGATACTGAATTTGGTATATGTTAATGCCGGTCGGCAAAAGATATTCGTTCCTGTCCAGGCCGAATAAAAATTGGACAGAGCAAAAACCCTAAGACAACACCCAATGCGACGGTGACGGCCAGTGCTTTTAAGGATGCGTTTTCCGCCATGGAGAGACTGCCAAATGCCATTGCACTGGTTAACATTGATGCGGCCATTGCATGGTAGGTGAGGGTGATATTCCCGGAACGATTTTCCAGGAAAAAAATACCATAGTCGACACAAACCGCTACAGCAAGCAAAAACCCAACCAGGTGGATAAAACTAAGAGGAATCGATAAAAAGGATAGCCCCGTCATTATAAACAAAGCGGCAGAAACGGCTGGCATTAGAACACGGAGGGCATTGGCCGGGCTTCGATAGCGGATGATCAGAAGCAAAAAGATTACAGACAATCCGAAAAACAACATTTTGACTGCCTGCATACGATAGTCGTTAGCGAGTTTATTGAGAATATCCCGTTGGCTAAAATAGCTCACTCCCTCAAGTTTGTTAACGGCACTCCGAACAGAATCTGGATCGTGTTGGGCTAACCACACCATGGCCATAACTCGGCCATCATTGATTACCAACTGACTTGAAAATAGCCGGCTTGCCGGTGACATTAATATTTCATGGGGTTGTAAATGACTTTTTTCCTGGGGACGAATATCACCTAATCGTCTCACTGAAAGCCCGTGTTTTTCCAGGGCATGATGCCAGAGTTCAAGGGCGTTACCCTGCCAATATTTATCCAACGCCAGCTGGTTCCTTTTTTGTAAAGCATTAGAAACTAACCAAGGGTAAAGCCCAATATAACTTGCCAGCGCGTCTTTATCCTTTAGTTGATCCAGTAGACGATAAAGTGTTTCGCTTTTTTGTAGTACGGACTCAACATCATCACCTCTAACCAGAATAAATCGTCCAGGTTCAATGCTGGTAAACCGGGCTCTAATGCGTTGATCCTGAGCCTTTAAGTCATCCATTTCAGGTGTTAATTCGCTTAAATCCTTGATCCATTGTAACGATGGCAAACGAAACATCGCACCGGTAGCAAAAACAAGAACAAATAATATCGCCAGTCCATGCCAGTTGTCACACCAATTCAGCCATCTTTCCATCCCCAGGTTAACTGTTGAACGTACCGGACGGTCGGTCATTAAATCGGGAAGAATAAAGCGAGTAAACAGGAGGCTTATCAGAATTCCGGTTCCTGCATAGGTGGCGATCTGTTGAAATCCCGGATAACCAGACAGTCCCAATGCAGTGTAGCCAATGATGGTTGTTATGCCGCCTAAAAGTAAGCTAGGCCAAATCTTCAAGATAGCCTGCTCTTTTAATTCCCTGTTAGTGGCAGATGCATGCACCATGGCATGAATAGGATAATCGACGCAGATACCGATCAGGGTCGTACCGATGGCTAGAGTTAAGCCATGAACATATCCATAAATCAGTGTGGTGACCAACAAAGCGCCGGTTGCCGCAGAAAGCAGCACCAAAGAAACCCAAAAAAGTGCCGTAAGGGAGCGGAAAATCCACAGAAACACGATAACCAAGCCGATACTGGCGATTATCGTGATTCGTTGAATATCCGCTTTGATCATCGTTTCCGTTGCTGCGGCAAAAATTGGAACGCCGGTCATTTCCAGGGTACAGGCAATTTCGATTTTACTGTTTTGTTCCGTGAACAATGCTTGTAGAGTGGCCTGTAATTGGTGCTGCTCAGCACCCGCCAGCCCAGATAGCGACGACTCGATTATCAAAGTTATATAATCCTGAGAGGGTTTTGGTGTTGTCTGATTAAATTTGGTTAGGTCTTCGAAAGCACTAAAAGTAAACAATAGTGGGTCTTGTAAGGCTATTTGTTTAACTCGGCGACCTTGCAGGGAAAGCAATGACGTTTTCAGTAATTGCGCCCGCTGGTCTAGTTTTTCTTGCGTGAAAAGACGACTAAGATATTGCTCCGGTTCGAGGGAATAAATTTGGCTGGCATGGGGTAAATAGAGGGGTAGCAGCTTGTCTATTAGCTGTTGATTCTGTCCTGGTTGCCAAACACCCTGCACATCTTTCAATTTGCTGACGGAATCTGAAAATCGATTTACGAATGAAGTTAATGCAGCCGATTCTAAGCCGTCACATCTTAGCGAAGCTATATATTGACGGGAAAGTTTACCCGACTGCATCTCGTTAGCGAGAAGGATTTCTTCGGTGCTGGTACCAGTAACGAAAAAGGTGGAAAGATCAGCTTTAACACGGACAATAAAAAAAGTAACAGTGATGGCTAGCGCCAACAGTAGAAAATAGAGGCGTAGCCGCCATTTTACTGGCATCAATCATACCCCTTGGCTTCTCGTATCAATGCAGAAATTTCGGAATCTGGTTGTGATCCTTCAGTCGATTCTCCGAGTAAATACTCGCTGTGGTCAGCATTATCCAGTTGCTGAACGACAATTTTTTGAGCCGCTTTTCCCTCCCGACCGGAAACTTCCATTTGAGGTAATTTCATTGACTTGCTCTCCGGTTTTGGCAGAAGCAATAGACTCCAATAGCCATTACCGGTACTGAACTGTAATCGGTAGAGTGTCTGCAATCGCTTTACGTCGCCATTGATAAGCGCTTGAAATGAGGCCACACCCATTGTGATGGGATCGTCCTGGCTGATTTTGCCATCGAAATGTACTCCGTGCTTGGCGTCGTAATACCACAATTTTTTTTCATCTGCTGCCATCACAACACGTTCTGGAGATAGCTGTAATTTCACCAATTGCGATGGAGGTTTGGCATAGAAAAAACCGGCTCCCGACCAGGGTTTGTCAAGTAGATCCAAGTAGCGTGTTTCGTTGTAGCTGGTTTTGATTGCCCTATGGGCAGCCATCCTTGCCATAACTGTTTCCAGGTTTTCAGCTGAATGAGCAATAGCAGGCAAAAAACAGACGATGATGAAAAGCTTTTCGCAACGAATCATTGCAAAGCCACTTCTTTCCAGATTTGAGGGCCATATCTAAGCATACTTTTGAGCGTCGATTTGGGGGAGGGAATCTCCAGTTCAGGGAAACGATAATGCCGCCAAAGGTATTCCCCAACTATCAATGCAGCTATCTCGGCAAAAATACCGGCACCATTGTAGAAAGCCCAAAATTGATTAGTCGCATTAAACGCCAGATAGGCGCAGACTACCATATTAAAAGCGAAAAACAGAACCCATGCCCAGGTTACCTGACGGCAATATTCAGCCAGGCCAGGTTTAAATACTGGAAAATCTATACGAGCAAATCGCTCGACCAGTGACGGACCTCTGTACAAGGTTTTTCCGAATAAGTGGAGCGATAGGCCATGAATGACTACAGGAAGAAACTTAACCAGTAACGTTTTCAAAACCAATCCGACAATGAGTATCGTGATTGCCAGTCCCAGCATGCCTTTATCAACTTGACCTTCCGGCTGACTAGCGAATGCCCGATAAAAGAAACTCCCTGCCAGTATGATAATGACTAGCCATCCCACTCCTATTGCCATTCCTTGAAAGACTAAGTAAGGATATCCGATAAAGGCAACGGTAAAGAGAGCTATTTTGAGGATATCAGACAAAACAAATTACTTACCACGGTTTTCCTCGACAAAATCAGCCAGTGACCGGAGCGAAGCAAATATCTTCAGGTTTCGGTCATCCCCGGAAACAATTCTGACGCCGTAATTGCGGTCAAGAAGGACAGCAATTTCTAACGCATCAATAGAGTCTAATCCGAGTCCTTCGCCAAACAGGGGCGCGGCGATGTCAATGTCATCCGGCTCCACATCTTCAAGATGAAGACCTTCGATCAAAAGCTCTTTAAGTTCAGCAACTAATTCGCTACTCATGGTTTTGTTCCAATAAAAGCAAAACCTCGCATTTTACCCTAAAATTTTATTATTTTGCTCTTTAGTTCGACGAAATCGTTAGATTCCCATATTACTTAAAGCCATCATAATGTCATTTAGTATAGCCGTAATAGTGGGATGAGAGACTTCAAAGTGGGTCACAGTATCTTTGACATCACTAATGAGCCGATTGTGATCGACATCATCGGGGTTTTTGATTTTTTGCTCCAAATCGTCAACAATTTTCTCCAATTTTGCTTTCGACTCGTTATCATTTGTGCGCAGGTTTTCAATTTCCGAGCGGAGATTTTCCAGGGTTTCGTTAAGTTTTTCTCTCATTTTATTTATTGCCTAATGCCGATTTAATCAATGCTTCATTCTAACTGATAGCTTTACTTTGGGCTAAACAATTTTTAATTCCTAAACAGACTGTTGCGTTATCCGCCAGGTAAGAATTTCGCCAGCTCGCAATGGAATAATCGTTTCCTCTGCAAATGGATAGCTTAAGGGTACTTCCCAAGACTGTTTTTCTAAAGTCACTGTCGCTTGGTTTCTGGGTAGTCGGTAAAAATCAGCACCAAAAAAGCTCGCGAAACCTTCGAATTTATCTAACGCATTTGCGGTGTCAAATATTTCGGCGTACAACTCAAGCGCACCATAGGCGGTATAGCAACCAGCACAACCACAGCCATTTTCTTTTTTGGACTGTGGATGGGGGGCACTGTCGGTACCCAGAAAAAATTTAGGATTTCCGCTGGTAGCCGCGCCGACTAGAGCCTTTCGATGTTGTTCTCGCTTTAAGATGGGTAAGCAGTAATAGTGCGGCCGTATTCCGCCTGCCAGGATTTCATTTCGATTATATAAAAGGTGTTGCACAGTTATCGTAGCAGCAATGTTTTCTGGCATTTCCATCACGAATTGAATGGCATCTGATGTAGTCGCGTGTTCGAATACGATTCGGAGATTTGGAAATCGCTGGGTGATTGTGGAAAGATCCCGTTCAATAAATATTTTTTCCCGATCGAAAATATCGATATTCGGGTCAGTGACTTCGCCATGAATGAGCAGTGGCATCTGGTGGCATTCGAGTGCTTCGAATAGTGGATAGACTTTTTTTATATTTTTGACTCCTGCATCAGAATTTGTTGTGGCGCCAGCGGGATAAAGTTTGAACGCGGCAATATCGGGATGTCGAGATGCCTTTTCGATTTCCTTCAATGTTGTAGATTCAGTTAGATACAGTGTCATCAAGGGTTTGAAAGAAGAACTTTCCGGTACTACTGCCAATATCCGCCGCCGATACGCTAGCGCCATTTCGACTGTAGTTACGGGGGGAACCAAATTCGGCATAATAATGGCCCTGCCAAAATGTCGAGCAGTATGAGGGACAACGGATTTAAGTACTGCTCCGTCCCGGACATGAAGATGCCAATCGTCGGGGCGTGTTAAGGTGATTTTTTCCATGAGAGAGAGGTGGGTAAAGGTTTTCGGATGCCTAAATTACTTCGAATTGTAACGCACAATTTGCAAAGAACTGCATTCACTGTTTTTAAGAATTGAAATCAATGGGATAATACCCCTAACAATGTTAATTAATCATTCAGTGGTGGAGGAATGAATGCCAATATATGAATATCGATGCCAAGCTTGTGGGCATGAACTTGAAGCGATACAAAAAATCAGTGAAGAGCCTTTGCTGACTTGTCCTGCCTGTGATAAGCCTGACTTGAAAAAGCTAATTTCGGCGGCTGGATTTCGGTTAAAAGGCGGAGGATGGTATGAAACGGATTTCAAAAAAGGAGATAAGAAAAAAAATCTCGCCGGTGAAGGAGATGCAAACAAGAGTAAGAAACCAGACTCCAAACCAGATAAGGATAAAAAAGCAAGTAGCAAGAAAGCCTAAACTATCAATTTCTGTTTCATCAAGCACCGATTTTAACGATCCTTGTCCCGTTGACAGTAACAGAATAGAATCCCCATTATTCATTATCAAGAGACTAAATATGCGAACCCACAAATGTGGTGAATTAAACGAAACCAATCTCGATCAGGAAGTTGATCTCTACGGGTGGGTACATCGCCGACGTGATCACGGTGGTGTAATTTTTATTGACCTGCGCGATCGCAATGGCTTGGTTCAAGTGGTTTTTGACCCTGACTTCCCAGAAACATTTGCTATCGCTGAAGGTGTACGTAGTGAATACGTTCTTCGAGTTCACGGAAAAATACGCCGTCGGCCGGAGGGAACCGAAAATCCCGCTATGCCCACTGGGCAGATTGAAGTATTTGTTTCTAGCCTTGAGATTCTCAATAAATCTGAAACCCCGCCCTTCCCTCTCGAAGGTGATATTGAGGTTGGCGAAGACGTGCGCTTACGTTACCGCTATATTGATTTACGCCGTACCGAAATGCAGGAACGGCTAAAAACACGAAGAGATGTCACTCGTATCCTGCGCAATTTTTTGGACGATGAGGATTTTTTCGAAATTGAAACACCTTATCTGACCAAAGCAACACCAGAAGGTGCTAGAGATTATTTGGTACCCAGCCGAACCCATGACCAGGCATTCTTCGCCTTGCCACAGTCTCCGCAATTGTTTAAACAGCTCTTGATGGTTTCGGGTTTCGATCGTTATTACCAGGTCGTTCGCTGTTTTCGTGATGAGGACTTGCGTGCTGACCGCCAACCCGAATTCACCCAGCTCGATATCGAAACCTCATTTATGAATGAGGATGAAATTATGTCGTTGATGGAAGAGATGATTCGTCAGTTGTTTACCAAGGTACTGGATGTCGATTTGCCAAATCCGTTTCCACGGATCACTTACGCGGAATCTATGCGGCGCTATGGTATTGATCGACCGGATTTGCGTATCCCTTTGGAATTAGTTGATATCGGTGATCTAATGTCATCGGTAGAATTTAAGGTATTTGCTGGCCCCGCTAAAGATCCTGACGGACGCATTGTTGCATTAAGGTTGCCTAATGGCTCCGAACTCAGCCGTAAGGAAATCGATGAGTTGACCAAATTTGTCGGGATATACGGCGCGAAAGGACTTGCCTATATTAAAGTGAATGATCGGTTAGCCGGGCGGGAAGGGCTGCAATCACCCATTCTGAAATTCCTTCCTGATGAAGTCATTGATTCGGTACTTGAAAGGACGAATGCAGAAACCAACGATCTTATCTTCTTTGGTGCTGATAAAACTAACGTGGTCAATGAATCGATTGGAGCGCTGCGCATTAAACTCGGCATGGAGCATGGCCATCTGAATGAAGGATGGAAGCCGATCTGGGTTGTTGATTTTCCCATGTTTGATTGGGATGAGGGCGGACAACGCTGGAATGCCATTCACCACCCCTTCACTGCTCCATCTGTAGATATTGATCAGTTGACTGCGAATCCTGGTTCAACCTTGTCGCGTGCCTACGATCTGGTGTTAAATGGCTCCGAAGTGGGAGGGGGCTCCATTCGTATTCATCACACCGATATGCAAAAGGCTGTTTTTGAACTATTAGGCATAGGTAAAGAAGAAGCTCAGGAAAAGTTTGGATTCCTTCTGGAAGCGTTCAAATATGGTTGCCCTCCTCATGGTGGCATCGCCTTTGGGCTTGATCGGTTGGTTATGTTAATGACCAATTCCAGCTCGATCCGTGAAGTCATTGCTTTTCCCAAAACTCAAACCGCTGCTTGCCCACTCACTGATGCGCCCGCGCAAGTGAATGAACAGCAATTAAGAGAATTAGGAATTAAAGTACGGCAATTGCAGAAGGAAAAAACCTAGGCGTTTGTCCTAAGAACCTGTTCAAGATTTCGATCAAGGGATACGGCACAAGGCAAAAGTGGTCGAAAAAGCGCAACATACGGGTCGTATGTGAGCATTTTGAGGTCACTTTTAAGGCCATGATGCGCCCTTCAGCGAGATCTTGAACAGGTTCGTAGGAACTTACCATCAAACAACTTAATGAAACTGGCGGGTCATTCTGTTCCATTTCTGCGTTAGAAAAATAGTACCAT
>JAZGGE010000048.1:0-22705 GCA_036480195.1 Methylococcales bacterium | reverse complement strand
AGGAAACATAAGTATGCAATCTGGCTCTATAGCCGAAGAAATTAAGCGCAGAAGAACATTTGCCATCATTTCCCACCCGGATGCCGGGAAAACGACGATAACGGAAAAGCTCCTTCTTTTCGGTGGGGCAATACAGCTGGCAGGTTCTGTCAAGGGGAGGAAGGCCGCTCGTCATGCAACTTCCGACTGGATGGAAATGGAGAAGCAGCGCGGTATATCGGTAACGACCTCAGTCATGCAGTTTGCGCATAAGGACTGCATTATCAACCTGCTGGATACTCCAGGCCACGAAGATTTTTCCGAAGATACCTACCGGACATTGACTGCTGTTGATTCGGCTTTGATGGTTATTGACAGTGCCAAGGGTGTGGAAGATCGGACTATAAAACTGATGGATGTTTGCCGGTTGCGTGATACACCGATATTAACGTTTATCAATAAATTAGATCGAGAGGGGCGTGATCCCATCGATTTGCTTGACGAAGTGGAAGATGTTCTAAAAATTCAGTGTGCCCCGATGACTTGGCCTATAGGCATGGGGAAACGATTTAAAGGTGTCTATCATCTCTATGAGGATGCAATACATTTGTTCGATGCAAGGCATGGTGGCAAGATCGCGAAGTGCGAAGTCATCGAAGGCCTGGATAACATCCGTCTGGACGAGCTGATAGGTGACCAGGCAGATGAACTGCGGGAAGAAATTGAGTTGGTTCAAGGAGCGAGTCACTCGTTTGATTTGGAATCGTATTTGGAGGGTAAGCAAACACCTGTCTATTTTGGTTCGGCGATTAACAATTTTGGGATTCTTGAGCTTTTGGATGCCTTTGCGGACTATGCGCCGACGCCTGCAGGTCGTGAAGCCGTACAGCGGTTTGTTGCTCCGGAAGAGGATAAGTTCTCAGGTTTTGTCTTCAAGATACAGGCGAATATGGATCCTGCTCATCGCGACCGTGTAGCGTTCCTGAGGGTTTGTTCAGGAAAATTCGTTAAAGGTATCAAAATTTATCAGGTAAGGATCGGTAAAAATGTGCAAATCGCAAATGCAATTACCTTTCAGGCGGATTCAAGGAAAAGTGTGGATGAGGCGTATCCAGGCGATATATTGGGATTGCATAACCATGGCACAATCCAGGTTGGTGATACATTTACAGTAGGCGAAACCTTGAAATTTGGCGGCATTCCCTATTTTGCACCGGAATTATTTCGACGCGTAGTTCTGAAAGACCCACTTCGTTCGAAAGCACTTCAGAAAGGTTTGGTGCAGTTAACTGAAGAAGGTGCGACGCAGCTTTTCAAACCGTTACGTAATAACGACCTGGTGTTGGGTGCGGTGGGTGTTTTGCAATTTGATGTGACGGCATTCCGGTTGAAAGCGGAGTATAGCGTTGAATGTGTTTATGACAATGTGCCAGTGATGGCTGCCCGATGGGTCAGTTGTGATGATCCGAAGATTTTCGACGAATTCAAGAAAAAAGCCCATGATAATCTTGCGGAAGATGGTAGTGGTTTTCTCGTCTATCTGGCAAACAGCAGGGTCAATTTGCAACTGGCAGAAGAGCGATGGCCTGACGTGTCTTTTAATGCGACCCGGGAAGTGTAGTGCTGTAATGCGGAAATATATCTCTCGCACGCAAGAATACCCATTTTTAGCTCGCATCAGGCAACTCGCAATAGACAACCCCTGATATTGTACCGGATTTTGTCTGTCTTCAATGCGCAATGCAGGGCGCATAGCGAGCTATTTAACTGGGTTGCAACGCTGAATACAGGCAATTTTATTGCGAGCTGCAAGAAACCTGTTCAAGATCTCGCTGAAGGGCGCATCACAGCGTTAAAAGTGGTCTCAAAATGCTCACATACGACCCGTGTGCTGCGCTTTTTCGACCACTTTTGCCTTCTTGCGCTGCCTCCCTTGATCGAAATCTTGAACAGGTTCTAAGGTCGGGGTATGCGAAACGTTTTGCCGTCGAACTTCAATATCATGCTGTGTGGCGTTATGTCTTCGAGAAGGATATCGTCGCTAATTTTCTGGCCGGGCCGAAATTTTCTCATATTCACAACGACAAAACGTGCTTTAGGGTTTTCGTCATAGACAAAAACATTGACATTCAATGCGGGTAAATTACGTTTGAAATTGGACGATAGCGTACTGAGCCAAGGAATTTTGTCAATTTCCTTTTTATCCGATACCGATTGAGTTTGTTTTTGAACGTTTGCAGACGTAATTTTTTGGCCATTTACCGGAGAGGTTTTGTTTGTATTCCGTTGTTCCTGGTTTTTACTATTTTGTGTTTTTTCGGGTTGCTTGGCCTTGGGTCGTGTTTTGGCAACCGTAGGTGCAGGGATATTTTCTGGGGCCGAGCGTTTTCTCTCGTTGTTCTTAGTTGCTTCGGTTTTTTTAGTGGTCGGACGTGTGAGAGTCTGTTTGTTCATCAATTCCGCAATTGATGATTCGATCTGTCGGGTCAGCTGTGCGGGGCGTTGTGGGATTTTGGAGGTACTCGAAGAGCCCGTTTCAATTGGTTTAGACTTCTCAACCGGCGTCGCGGGATAATTTATCTCATTTTCTTTTTTATTGGGTAGGAAAATGTAGACGATTAATCCGAGAATGACAATCAGGAGTGATGAAATGACAATCCACGGTACCGGTTTCGTTGGATTTATTGGTGCCGGAATAGGGATGCCAAGGCTAGATGTCTGTTGAGTGTTACGGTCGTTTTCCGCTTTTTTTAATGCATCGAGAATATATGACATCAGGATTTAGAATTTATGGTTGTATCATTCAAAGTTGGAATTCCGGGTTTTTTATGTAGATTGTCAAGAATAATCAGAGTTTTCGGGCCCGCAATACCGTCAGGTTTCAAGCCGTTCCAGGTTTGGAATTCCATTACTTTTTGTCTAAGGGTTTCGTCAAAATAATCCACTTTTTGAGCGTCAGGTAAGATATCAGTACCTCGGTTCAGAGTCTTCCTAATCCATCCGACGGCAGGGTGGGTGATTCCTGGAATGAGCAGCGTTGCATCCGGGTACTTTGGTTTCCAAAGCAGAAGATAAAAACCATTCCAGTTAGGAAGTATATCCGCTACAGAAAAGGTGACGTGCTTCCCATTTAGACTCATCGTCGCCTGGTCTCCCTTGATGCTGGCAAGAGTTAGATAGCGTTTACCCCCTGATTTTAATGGGAATTCGAGGATGACAGGGCGATTAAATAAACCTAATACGGACCATTGTCCCCGGTGGGCGAAACAACTCAACCCCTGTTTCGATGCATCGGCACAAGGAATGCCATGGGATTCCTTGCTATCGATTTTCCAACGATTGAAAAGTTCCCTAAAAGCATTTTCCATGGTTAGGTTGGTATCTTTGAGATAGTCAATAAATTTAGGTTTGATGTTGGTTTTGGTTTTGGTTTTGGTTTTGGGTTTCGGTAAGGGCGTAATTGGCTCGGGTTGGGTGCGCCGAGAAATTTTGGTCGCTACCTTATGTTCGTTATGTTTCTTTTTGTCTTTAAGCTTCTGTTGAGCTACCAATTTCTCTGGAGGAACGTTTCGTTCGACAGATGAACTAAAGAAAAAGAAGCTGGTGATAGCAATAGCGGTTAGAAGTAGAGGAACAGCTACAATATAAAAATATTTCGGCCGCTGCTGCGTTGGTAACACCTCGTTACTTGCTTTTCGGATAAAGGCTGGAGTGACTTTTTTGCTGCCCTGCGTGTATGCGCCGAGTAAAGAGCGATCACAGATGACATTGATCAGTCGTGGAATACCACCCGATCGGCGATGAATGAGCTTGATACACTTGTTGGAAAATAGCTGTTCCTTACTGCCGCAAATACTAAGGCGGTGATCAATATAGGCTTTGGTTTCGGATTGATTTAATGCACCCAAGTGATAACGTGCGGTAATTCGTTGCGAGAGTTGGCGGAGGTTTTGCTTGTTGAGCATTTCGTTAAGCTCAGGTTGTCCTACCAAGATGATCTGCAATAACTTGGTTTGGGCCGTCTCCAGATTGGTGAGAAGCCGAATCTGTTCCAGAACTCCGTAACTTAAATTTTGTGCTTCATCGATGATCACAACAGTACGATGGCCGTTGGCATGGCTATCCAATAAATAGCTGTTTAAACTATCGACTAAAATTTTTAGACTGGTTGTTTCCGGGGGATAGGCAATTCTCAGTTCATCGCACAAGCTGGCGAGGAGTTCAATGGAATTTAAATGAGGGTTCAGCAGTAACGCCGCCTCCACATTTTCCGGTAGCTGCTCAAGCAGACTCCGACAAAGCGTTGTCTTGCCAGTGCCGACTTCTCCGGTTAACGCAATAAATCCGCCTCCTTCATTGATTCCAAAAAGTAGATGAGCCAGCGCCTCCTGGTGCAAGGGGCTCATATATAGGAAGCGGGGGTTGGGAGCGATGGAGAATGGGGGTTCGCTAAAGTTAAAAAATTTATAATACATGTTTAGAGACGGAAATGAGCAGAATCCATTTGGTGTCCATGATAACGAAACATACGGGTTGATGCTATCGCCAGAATGGTGTGTCTTTTTCTATAACCTTTTACTCTAACTCAGCACTGTCAATGTGAGAAGCGCAAGAAAGGAAGCAAAACCTGAATAGCCTGCCTATTGAACCTGAACCTTATCAAATAAGGTGTAAAAAAACCGTTTTTATGGCAAACTTCGCGATCAGTTTTAATTTCGGAGGAATCAATGCGAGTCATTCTATTGGGTAGCCCAGGATCCGGTAAGGGCACCCAAGCGCAATTTATTTGCGAAAAGTTCAATATTCCCCAAATTTCCACCGGGGATATGTTGCGTGCCGCGGTGAAGGCAGGTACGCCATTGGGATTGCAGGCAAAAGGTATTATGGATGCTGGTGGATTGGTTTCTGACGATGTAATATTAGGACTTATCAAAGAACGGATTTCCCAGCGGGATTGTAGCATTGGTTTTTTGTTGGACGGGTTCCCTCGTACCATTCCGCAAGCTGATGGCTTGGCTCAGTTTAGAGTGGAAATCGACTATGTCATTGAAATCGTGGTTGATAATGAGGAAATCGTGAAACGTATGAGTGGGCGGCGTGTTCATTTATCTTCCGGCAGAATCTACCATTTAGTATTTAATCCACCCAAAGTTGACGGTAAGGATGATATAACGGGAGGAGCTTTGGTGCAGCGAGATGATGATAAAGAAGAGACTGTGCGGAATCGGCTTGAAGTTTACGACAAACAGACAAAACCGTTGGTTGAATACTATTTAAATGCCGCGAAAGAGGGCGCAGTGCAGTTTTCATCTATTTCCGGCATTGGGAGCCTTAACGAGATTACCGAGCGTATCCTTTCTATAATAGACTAAGGCGCTGCCTCTTTCGAAGAGAAATTACCTTACTGGTTTTTTCTGCGTTTACTACGTTGCGATATTGTTATATAGCCGACTATACGTATTGAATTAGCGCCGTAAATACAAACAAAAATCTACTGACATAATTGAAATTTTGTTAATTCTGGTTCCTAACAGCTAAAATTAATCAATGAGCAAAACCTATAGCGTAGCGATAGTCGGTGCAACCGGAGCGGTGGGTGAAACCATGCTATCCATACTGGAAGAGCGGAATTTTCCTGTTGCCGAAATTTTTTTACTGGCGAGTAGTCGGTCTGCCGGCACACGGATTGATTTTAAAGGTCAGTCGTTGATCGTGCAGGATCTTGCCGATTTCGATTTTAGTCAAGTACAAATTGGATTATTTTCACCGGGCGCGTCAGTCTCTAAAATCTATGCACCCCTAGCGGCTGAGGCAGGCTGTGTGGTAATCGACAACACGTCTTGTTTTCGTTACCTCGAAGATGTTCCACTGGTTGTCCCCGAAGTCAACCCTCAAGATATTGCCAAATATACAAACCGAGGCATAATCGCAAATCCCAACTGCTCAACCATTCAATTAGTGGTGGCCTTAAAACCACTTTATGATGCCGTCGGTATCGAGAGAATTAATGTGTGTACCTATCAAGCGGTATCAGGTGCCGGGAAAGAAGCAATTGAGGAGTTGGCGCGGCAAACCGCTAATCTGCTAAATGGCAAATCGATTGAGCGCAAAGCTTTCCCCAAGCAAATTGCATTTAACGTTCTCCCCCATATTGATGTGTTTCTCGATAATGGCTATACCAAAGAAGAGATGAAAATGGTATGGGAGACACAGAAAATCCTGGGTGATGATACTGTCCTGGTTAATCCTACTGCGGCCCGTGTGCCGGTATTTTACGGACATTCTGAGGCAGTACATATTGAAACGAAAACGAAAATTAGCGCGGTTGCTGCCCGTAAATTATTGAAAAGTTCTCCTGGCATTGAAGTTCTTGATGACCATGAGGACGGTGGCTACCCGACCGCAGTGACGGAATCATCCGGCAAGGATCCGGTATTCGTTGGCCGAATTCGAGAAGATATATCCCATTCGCGCGGCCTTGATTTCTGGGTTGTTGCAGACAATATTCGTAAGGGTGCAGCACTAAATAGCATTCAAATCGCAGAATCCCTGGCAAAAAATCACATCTAGTCTAATCTTACTAACAAGGTAGTGTAAGAGATCCTCCGCTATTGTTGTGGAGGAGTGGTTTTTTTGACAGGAGAAAAAAAGTGCATAAGTTTCCTAGGTCTTTGGCTATAGTAAGCGCGCTGGCGCCGGCAGGTGTGAATGCGTTAGGGTTAGGGGATATAACCCTGCATTCCGCTTTAAACCAAGATTTGGATGCGGAAATTCCATTAATGGTTTCAAAATCGGAATCGTTGACTAATATTCAGGTGAGCCTTGCATCTCCTGAAGCTTTTGCGAACGCCGGAATCGAGCGGAATTTTTCTCTTTCCAATATACGTTTTAAATCTGTGGTCAGGCCCGATGGCAGCACTGTTATTAAGGTGACGTCCAGAGGGGCAGTTCGAGAACCTTTACTGAATTTTCTGGTTGAGGTGAACTGGCCGATGGGAAGGATGTATAGGGAATTTACCGTCCTTTTGGATCCACCGGTAACATTAGGCATGCATACAGAGGTCATGCAAACGGCACCTGTTGTGTCAGGCAACCAAGAAAAATTGCGGAAGGATTTTTCGAAAGACAAAACTTCCAATCGCCGGAAGAATACGATTTCATCATATCCACGTCGGGGCATCCAGTATTCTGGTTCAGAAGTTGGGCCAACCCGACGAAATGACACCTTATGGGATATTGCCAAGAGAGTCCGGGTAGATGGTTCCGTATCCCATGAGCAGGTGATGCTGGCTCTGTTTGATAATAATCCCCATGCATTCTACAAGAATAACGTAAATGCATTGAAAGCCGGGCATGTATTGAGGGTACCATCCTTTGAAACTATCGTGCAGCGGAGTCAGAAAGAAGCCCGTGACGAATTTTATCGTCAATATGCTGTGTGGCAAAATAGCGCCAAGACAAAGTCTAAGAGCGTAGCGAATGCGCGGAACAATGAAAAGTTGGGAAGCCAGGGCCATTTGACTCTGGAATCGCAAATCGATGATAGCCAGGAATTGAACGCCGGGGGCGTGAACAAGGCGTCAAGTGCTAAAGCGGAATTGGCAATGGAAATAGCTGACACTGTCAGTCAAGAAAACGAAGAACTTCGTACCCGCATTGAGGAGCTGGAAAAGCAACTTTCCAAAATGCAGCAGATGTTGACTATCCGAAGTGAGAGTCTTGCTACAATTCAGGCAGATTCTACCAAGGAAACAGAGGTTGAGTTGGTTGAGAGTATCGTTGAACAGGATGATGCAACAGGGCTTAACAAAGAAACAGCATCGACAGAGGTGCTGGAGCAAATTGAAGAGGTGGCACCACTAGTTCTGGATACTGATGAGGAACTAAGCCTTTCTACAGAACAGTCGGTAGATACTGCAGTGGAGCAAGCATCGATTTCCGCTCCGATTCAAAAACAGAAAAAAGATAGGCCAGTCAAGAGGCCCAAGGCAGAGACCGAAAAAGGGCTATTGACTGACATTCTAGCTGATCCCACCTATCTTGTGGCCGGGGGAACGGGTGCAGCCTTATTGGGTCTTCTTGCATGGATGTTTATGCGCCGCCGTCGTCAGGAGCTTAATGATGCAATGGAAAGTATTCTTGCAGTGCCGGACGAATCAAATGATGTAGTAGACCGGGCGCAAGCAGGACAAAGTGAAAATAATATAGCGCAAGATATTGGGACAGTCGCCGAAAGTTCATTCTTAAGTGAATTTGCGCCTAGCGATTTTGATGCACTTGATGCAGACGTTGATGAAGTTGATCCTATTTCTGAGGCAGATGTCTATTTAGCCTACGGACGCTATCAGCAAGCGGAGGATTTAATTCGACAAGCGATAGAAAAAACACCGGAAAGAGATGAGTGCAAACTTAAGCTGTTGGAGATTTTTCTTGCTAACGAAAATGCAAAGGATTTTGAAAGTTATGCGACGAAACTTAAGAAAGACGGTAAAAATTCAAATGCCGAGTTTTGGGGGAAAGTCGTTGAAATGGGAGTTGAACTTTGTCCGACAAGTAGCCTTTTTAGCAGTGATTTAGAATCCCAGGATTCCATCGCTGAAGAATTGGACGCGTTATCTGAGGAGAAAGAGAATATTCCTAGTGGATCTGACGATAATTTGGTGGATTTCAAACTGGATCAGATCGATGAGATAGCGTCTGATGATAATCAAGGATTGGAATTCGATATACAGTCTTCCGAGGACAGTGACAATTCGAACGAGATTGATTTTAATCTGACTGATGTGGAACCCATGGCTGGCATGGATGATTTATCCATAAAAGAACCTTCAGACAATGCTATCGAGTTTGAGACAAATGATGCTAATGAAGAGTCCATTGATGATGGTGCCCTACAATTCGACAATGAAGAAACACAGAATGAAATAGAAGCAACCGCGCTTGATTTCAACGAGGAACTTAGTTCAATCTCTGAACCAGAAGATTTGGATGAAGCAACAGTTACGTTTGACGAAGTTGCTGAAATAGGTCAAGGAGAAGAAGCGAACACAGAGATAGAGCGCGCGCAGGCAGAAGACAGTGTGGGTTTGTCTACCGATGACGGGGACGACACTTTAGCAAATCTCGATGAAGTTGAGACTAAGCTCGATTTGGCCAAAGCCTACATTGATATGGAGGATGAACGGGCAGCTCGGGACATGCTTAACGAGGTTATTGGGGCAGGCAATACCGCCCAGAAGAATGAGGCAGAGGATTTGATCGGCAAGCTTGCGAGTAATGGCTAGTCTCTTTTAATCGCTTCGCAATTAGAACCAGCTAGGAGGCTGTCCGAGAATAGAAACCGTAGCGAGGGAAACCCATTTTGGGTCAGATTTTTCGATCATTTGAGGCGAATAGTGAGCCTATTTAACGAAAATGATCGAAAAATCTGGCCAAAATGGGCTTTTCCGCAGTAGGTTCTCTATTCTCGGACAGCCTCCTAGTGGAGGATCACAACGTGATGGTGCCTTATTGGTATTCGATGCCAGGGGCACTGTTGACAGTATGAGTCGAGCGTTTGCTAGCCTGTGATATCAATTTTATTTTCACCATTGTAGGAGCGGGCTGATTCTAGCGGTAATCGGACTATAGTCAGACTACCTGATCTCATCACGGTGAATCAAAAGGTTATAGAAATTCATGGGATTTTGTTTTGAGCCTAAAATAACGACTTCTCTCCGTAGGAGGGGCTTTAGCCGCGATCTCGGCCGAGATCGCGGCTAAAGCCCCTCCTACGAAGGTATCAAAACAATTTCCGTGAGACCAGGTGTTCTGATGGTGGATAGGCGTTTTAAAGCTCTTTTCCAGTTGTGATATCCCCCAATCGACTAGGTGCTTTCCCATGCTAGATTTTCAATTCCTGGTTAGTCTCTTAAGAATGCGCCAACAAGCCCAAAAATCTGCTTTCCATTTCGATTAGTTCTTCAATTTGTTCCTTCAGATGAGAGAAGGCATCCTTCGCTTTTTGTTCGTGACCGCGGATCAAATGCGATTCGACAGTTTCTGCGGACTGTTTTAAGTCGGTAAAGCCGCAAAAGCTGAAGGAACCATGAAGCTTATGAGTAATGGATGTAGCTGTTTCAAGTTTATGATGATCAAGGGCGTTTTCAATCACACTGATTTGATGAGGTAATTCATCTATTAGTTTTTTGATGATGGTTTCAGCAAGTGTCCGGTTTTCATTGGTGTGCCTCAGAAGCTTGGTGACATATTCTTGAACTACAATAGGAGGCTCCTTCTCTGGTGAAGGTTCTTTCTGCTGTGACGATTCTTCCTGCTGTGACGGTTCCCCTATATCTTTGTTCAAAAAGCGATTGATTAAGGTATTGACTTGCTTTTGGAAAATAGGTTTTATCAAACATTCTTCAAATCCTTCTGCTATTAAGGATTTTCTTTCGTCTTCCATTGCATGGGCGGTAATCGCAATCGCGGGTGTCTGAGCGTTGAGGCCTACATCGTTTCGTATTCTCTTCAGTACTTCTACACCGTCTAGTAATGGCATCTGAAGATCCAGGAATATCATGTCAAACGAAGTAGATTGTGCGATACTCAACGCTTTCTCTCCATTTTCCGCTTCGATAATGATTGCTCCCGTGGATTCCAGCTGATTTATTATGAGTAAGCGGTTTATTTCATTGTCATCCGCCACCAGGAACTTCAAAGCCGTGTTTCCATTTGAAATGCTGGCGATCGGTTGCACTGGTTTAAGGGTTTCAATATTGGGCTTTTGAATAAGACGATTGTTAGGCAAACTGTCTTTCTTCAGATCCAGGGATTTTAACGTTTGCAGCAAGTACTCGCTACGGCAAGGGGTAACGAGGCTCGGAATACCTAACATTTGGAGAACGCCCTCCAAAACGCCAACTTGAGGGTGGCTCAAAATAACGAGGGGTTTTAATCCAAGAGACTTTGCCAAATCGTACCATGAACTGACCTCTTTTACGTTGTCCACCTTTGGGTTGGAAAGGTTTAGAATGACGATGGGTGGGCAAGGATTGTTATGAGCGCTTTCCAGAAAAACATTAAGGCTAGGGAACAGAGTGACTTTGGCTTTTAGATCATTCAATTGATAGGTTAGAGCGTTAGCCGTCAGCGGACAGGGATCAATTAATCCAATATTGAAATCAGTGAGTTCCGGCGCTTTTTCTGAAAGTGAATCAATCGGTATAGATACCCAAAAAGTAGAACCGACTTTGGGACGGCTTATCACTCCCATATGTCCCCCGACCTGGGTAACGAATGATTTTGAGATGGATAAACCCAGGCCCGTACCCTGTTGGTGTAGATCTTGCTTCTCAGTAATCTGAGAAAACGGAACGAAAAGCTTGGCTAACCCTTCCTCATTAATTCCCCTGCCGTTGTCTGAAACTGTCATGAGAAGAGTCTTTTGTCCATTTAGATCCCGGCATCGTGTACGGATGATAATTCTTCCCTTTCGAGTAAACTTGATGGCGTTTCCAAGAAGATTAACTGTAATTTGCTGAACCTTAGCTGGGTCGCTGGTGATGGTTTTCGGCAAATTAGGTTCTATAGACAAGATGATTTGGGTTTCTGTCGATTGTGGACGTAAAAGGACAACGGCATCTTCCAGGTAGGGTCGCAGAGAGAAAGAGGTAACATGAAGCTCTGCTTTTCCCGCTTCCAACCGTGAGAGATCAAGAATTTCATTGATGATCCCTAATAGGTTTTTTGCCGAGCGTTCAATGAGTTTTAGTTGATCGTCCTGACTTGGAGAAAGCGATGATTTAGATAGGATCTCGGTAAAGCCTATAATGCCATTCATGGGTGTCCGAATCTCATGACTAACCTGGGCCAGGAACCGGGATTTGTTTTGATTTTCCAATTCAGCATGGCGCCGTGCCTTTTTTAACTCTGCGTTTTGTAATTCTGTTGATTTTAGTGCACTTTGTAACCGAACTGTAGCCTGATAAACCCGTTGGTCGGCGCTTTCCTGATGTTTTTGTAGCTGATCGGCCAGGGCATTGACGCCGGTTTTAAGTTGCTCCAGCTGTCCTGAAGAGGAAAACTGAACCCGTGTCTCTAATTTTCCATGAGTTAAAGCTAATACAGTGTTAGCTAATTTGGAGATTGGTTTGCTAATTCGTTGACCAAATCCGTAAGCCAGGATTGCAGTAATCAGCAGGCCCGTCAGGGTAATAGCCAAGGCCGTTAGTAAAATCTTATCGCGATCACGCAGGATTGTTTCGCGGGTGAGTGATAATTGAACATGTCCCATGCTCTTCTGCGCCCCGTAAGAACCGAGCGAAGGTGAAATAGATCGGTCAGCTCTAGAAGGTGAAGCGTCCACGGTTAAAGCATCTGGAGGGCCGACAATTAAAGCAGAAAAGACCAATAGTTCTTGGGTCGAGATAACGGGAGCGGTGGATGACGAGGCCCGGGCAATAAGATTTCCATTGCGGTCAAATACCGTGGCTTCGATAACATCATCCTCTTGTATGATGGCATTAACAACGGATTGGGTGAGTTGCACGCCCTGTCTTGATAATGTATTGGAAGCGAGGGTTGCTAATTGACCGGCAATGACATTACCCCGCTCAATCAGGCGTGATTCATTACCGGAGATTTGATGATAAATAAAGTAGCTCGAAAGAGCTAATGCTACGACGAACGCGGGTACGATACCAAGTAGCAGAAGTTTTGACCGAATGCTGAAGTTAACTGCCATGTTTTTATACAACCCAATATTAAGGAACCGCCATTAAATAAAACCTGAAACAGGCTTGTCTTTTTGATGCCATTTTGGCATTCGGGAGTTAGTTACATTGCCTGCTATGTGCTATTTTCTGCCTTTCACCAGAACAAAAATCTTACGCCAGTATGCCTCTTATTGCATTCCCATTCTCTAGGAAACAAAATACAATAACTTACACGTTTGTACAACCCCCTTATAATAACAGGAAATAGTTATGGATTTCCCGACTCTTGCGTCTTTTGTTGGAAATACACCGTTAGTTAAGCTTCAGAGATTGTCTGACGAACCCGGCAATACCCTATTGGTAAAGCTTGAAGGAAATAATCCCGCTGGATCTGTTAAGGATCGTCCGGCACTCAGCATGATTGAACATGCCGAAGAAAGAGGTGAAATTAAAGCGGGAGATCGTCTGATTGAAGCGACTAGCGGCAATACTGGGATCGCTCTGGCGATGGCGGCTGCAATTAAAGGATACCGAATGACGCTGATAATGCCCGAAAATATGAGCATAGAACGGCGTACAGTGATGGCTGGCTTTGGCGCGGAAATTATTCTTACGGCGGCGGAAGGGAGCATGGAGGCGGCGATTGATTTAGCGAGGAAAATGCAAGTGAATGGTGAAGGCCAAATTTTGGATCAGTTTTCCAATCCGGATAATCCATTGGCTCACTACGAGGGAACAGGCCCTGAGATTTGGCATGATACCCAAGGTTCCGTCACACATTTTGTAAGTGCTATGGGGACAACCGGTACAATAATGGGTGTCTCGCGTTACTTGAAGGAAAAGAATGCCGATATTCAAATTATCGGTGTTCAACCGGAAGATAATGCGCGCATACCTGGTATTCGACGCTGGCCTGCTGCGTATTTACCGAAGATTTACGATGCTTCACGGGTTGATCGTATTATCGATGTGGGACAGAGGGAAGCTGAAGACATGACCCGCAAGCTGGCAATGACAGAGGGAGTCTTTTCCGGGATTTCTTCAGGTGGTGCGGTTTCCGCAGCATTACGGTTGTCCCAAGAGGTAGATAATGCAGTAATTGTGGTTATTATATGCGATCGAGGGGATCGTTATTTGTCAACGGGGGTTTATACTTCTTCTTAAATTAAGGCTATTCCACAGCAGGCTCTCTATATTTGGAAAGCCCCCTGGGAGAGGCTTTCCAATAGGGCTTATAGCTGTCTAAGTCCTTCAGCGGGTTGGATCGTGGCTGAACGTAGCCCCGCAAGCAACGAGGCAATGAGGGCAGAAAAACAGGTAATCAGAAGGGCGATACCATAGTGTATTGGTAATAGATAGCATACCTCCTGGCCTGGCTCTAGCTGGCTTGTCATCATGTTGTTGATCATCACCGAGGTAAGTTGATATATTACTATTGCTAGTAGCCACCCCAATAGGGCCGTAATCAGCCCTTGTAAAATCGGAAACCAGACTATATCGAGTGTATTGAAGCCTACTAATCGAAGTATTGAAAGCTCTTTACGTTTACGGTCGATATTTGCCCATAAGCTGGCGCCGAAGGAAAATACGAAACCAATTAAACCTATCGGGGCTATGGCCCAATAGAGTGTTGATAGGTTCTTGTCCAAACGTTGCACTGTATCGATTTCATTGGCCCGCGTATGAACATCGATTCCTTGTTCGTCAAACCAGTGTTCAAGAGGGTCAATATCGTAGAGATTACGTGCAAAAAGCCGAAACCCAGTATAGTACCCCGTTTTAGTTACTTTATCGCCAGTCCAGCCAAGATCCGGCACAGCATGTCCGTCGCGGTAGTCTTCTAGCGCATCAAGCAAAGCGAGCGAGCCAAAAGCACCATCCCGGCTAAAAGCACTAACGGGCGCGACCGAGTGTACTTTCATCGGCAAGTGAATTCTTTGATTCCTCCCTTGATAGTGCCTGGAAATACTTCCATCCAGAACGTCACCGGGCTGAAGGGCAAGCTTTTTTGCCGTTGACTGCGATACGATGAGAGACGTGTAGTCCGTTGGTGGGTTTTTGACATGAGGTAAGAGTGGGTCATTCATTGCGGTTGGAATTAATTCAACGTTGAGAATGTACGGTGATTTTTCACTTTTGAGCTGGATATTGGCGGCGATGTTTCGTGTTCGGGGCACGATAAAATCCACATCGGGTCGGGCCTGCAGAACCGCAAACCAATCGGTAGAATACCGCCCACTGCTGGCAGGGCGTATTTCCCGGTTTCTGGGTTCTTCCACGAGTTGATTTATCATATTACCGACAATGCCGAATTTGAGGCCAAATAGAACCAAAATCGGGCCGAGAACGGTGGCTAACGCCAATACGAAGCAGATCGAAATCCGCCATTCATGAACATAGTCTAATACCGCCAGTTTGGAAATTTTTCGCATGTATATATTTCCCTTTATCCAATAACGATCGATTCGGTACGTTGTTCCATATACCGGGTGTTATGATATATACGTTGCATGCCAAACTTTTTGAGATGTTCCCAGGCGTGGCTTGCGATGATGAGAGTTACTCCCAGGTCATCAACTAAATTTACGAAAATCGTCATCGTGGCTTTCGCTGAGTAGGGGTCCAGTGACGCTGTAGGCTCATCTGCTATCACGACAGCAGGTTTATGGGCTAGAGCGCGGCCAATGGCTACCCGTTGTCTTTCTCCTATGGAAAGTGTATCGGGCAGTTTGTCAAGGTGACGATCTATTTTGAGTTCGCGAGCTATGTGGGTAACGGTATCATCTTCGGGCAGGTCAAGTACATGACGGGATAGATTCATATTGTCTCTTACACTGAGAAAGGGTAACAATCCACCGGTTTGCATAACATATCCGATGTGCTGTTTTCTTAGTAGAGTTAACTTTGAGATGTGTCGTTTTTGCCACTGCGATCCAATGTCCACTGGTTTCGCATCCGTAGGTTCTGGTTGAAAGTGGAAGGTTTCGCTATGGGTGGGTCGGGAGATAAAAGCCAGCATATCCAAAAGGGTCGATTTACCGCACCCACTGTCACCAATCAAGGCGATTTTCTCACCACGGGCAATTTGTAATTTTGGGATGGAAAGATGGAATGCCGCACCTTCAGATTCGAGATTTTTTTGAACATTATTCAAATTGAAGAGGAATTCTTTTTTTTTATGTGGGAGTGCTATGGTTTCCTTTTCCATTTTTATTCGGTTTTATAGGAGTTTAATAAGTTTTAGGCTTTCTAAGAGGCTCTCCGGGAATAGAAACCGTAACGAGGGGAAACACATCTTGAGTCATATTTTTCGATCATTTTAGGCGAATAGCAGTGCTATTTAGCGAAAATGATCGGGAATCTGGCCAAAAGAGCCTTTCCATAGCTAAGTTCTCTATTTTAGAACAGTCTTTAGCCTTTGATTATGGCAGCATATCCAAGGGAACAGGGAATACGGCTCCACCGTCAATGGCACCTCCGTCCAGGCTGATCCAAAGGTCGGTATGATCATGTAGCGCGCGATAATAGGTGATTTTTTCTTCCAATCTATGCATGAAACTCACCTGTTTCTTTGCCGGCCAGCTTTGCCAATCATCAAGTGCCAGCTCCATAACCTCTCCTGTATAGGGGAGGCCATCAATGTATTCACGCATAAATCCCATATCTGCCAAACTATTGCCCTGATGCGTTGTCGTTGCGGTGGTAGCACCTATTTGTTCAGGATCCCGAGAAAGAGTGGCAGCCAGACTTTTTAATTCGTTAAGAAAATCCTTTGGTGAAATCAAGCCTTGTTCGGCAGTGACTAACACCTGTTTAAGTACCTCATACAAATCTGATAGCTGGTCTCGGGTTAACAATACGCAGACGTCCACGGCTGTATTTTCCGGATTCCTAAAATCCTTGTCCAGCAACCAGGCTTTGAAAGTATCGGGGGCTTGCTCATCCTTGTTGGCTTGCAAAAAACGCATTCTTAAGGCATGCCCCAGTTTGGCTACTTTAGCTTGGAGAGCCTCCAATTGTTGAGTTTTAACTATTTTCTGATCGTTATTTCGGTGGTTTGTGAATTGGCCGATCTGGGTGGTAATTTGATTTGCCAGGCTCTCAAGTACTTCCCCAAACTCTTCTGGATTACCTGTAGGTACACCATAGTACAGACTGCCAATGCCGGGATAGTCTGAAAGCTGGCGATATTGTAGCGCAGCGGCTTCATGATTAGCTCCCGGATCCGGGGTAAGGAGGTGGAGAACGAAAATAGCAGCATTATTTTCCTGAGCTAACTTTTTTAGATCCACAGCGCTAAGGCCAGTCCCGGACAATGGGTCGTCAGCTTTACGCGCACCCGCGTCCGTGATAAGAACGATATAACGTGCGGCATAGGGCGACCAGTCCATTTCTTGGATGGTTTGTTTAATACCTGCATAACTGTCTTCGATGAAATCTTTGCTGGTTCTGGCGGCTGCGTTAAGATTGGTGACCGCTGTTAAAAATGTCTCTGCGTTTCTCCCCTTCTTCAAGTTGATATAACTGCGAGTTAAGTAATCAATACCCGGTGCTGCTTTAGGATTATCTCTGAATGCAACAAGTCCAAAATTGACATAATTCAGGAGCGATTCTCGTTCCAGGCGATCATAGATCATTTGCACCGCTTGTCGGGTGCGATCAATATAGGGTTGCATCGAGAAGGTGGAGTCAATGGCAAAAACAATGCCAGCCGTATATGCATCACCAACTATGGGTGAGACCAGCTCTTCTCTGTGAAGAGCTTCCTGAATAGGAATACTGGATACCTGCAGTAATCTTGCCGTAGAATTATTTAGATAGATCTCTTCATAATCGTGAATAGGTAGCAGGTAGAAGTTTTTCTGAAGATTAATGTGGGTTGAAGGTTGAATAGCAACGACAGGGGAGCCTTTGAGCCGTTTCTCTTGACTGGCTGCATTGTATAGTCTTTGATATTCGGGTACATCATAATTTTCGGCAATTTTCTGAATCGACTTCTTGTCTTTAAAAAGCAAGACACGATCACGCTCTGTGGGGTCTCGAAATGTCAACGTCAGACCCTGGTTCCATTCCAGTGTTTTTTTGCCTACAATCCAACCAACACGATTGCCTCGCCGTCCCAACCCTGCCTGGAGCCACTCCTGCCCATCCGTACCTTTAACGCGTTGGTATATATAGTAGAGGGAAAATGGAGGAAGTGAAATAGCCTGATGCGGTAGTGAATTCTTCTGCGGATACAATTTTGCGCCGGGTAGAGTGAGTACGCGTTGATAGAGATTTTTTTTGTCGGGCATGGACAGTGGTGTGTTCTCTTGAATCGCAGCAAGAGGACTAGAGAGGATCAGCAGCAATATGCCGGACAATAGCCTAAAAAGATTCATCGGGATGTTCTGTGTAAGAGTTTAATATTTATGTTTGGTGAAATTGTAATATAAGATTTCGGGCTTTCTCATTGCCTAGAGCCGCACGGTTCTCAGCCTGAAGGCGAATTCGGTCCAATAATCGTTTTGCTTCCGGGTGACCGGCTCGAACCGCGTGTTTGTACCATTTGTTTGCTTGCATAAGGCTAGGGCTATCGGTCATACCTGATCCCGTTTTAAAAGTCGCTGGATCATAGAGTTGGGCGAGTTTGAAGGCTGAATTTCCATTGCCGTGCCTGGCCGCATAGAAGTATAAGAGATACGCGTCTGCCAATTGGTTTTGCTCAGTCCAGTATTCGGCTTTTCTATAAACCTCATCCAAGTCAACGGGTTGATCGTAACTATCCAATTCGACTATGAGTTCTCTAGCACGACTAGGCATCGTTTTATCAATGGGATCTTCCTTCATTTTGTCAGCAGATTCAATGCCTAATTTCGCAAAAAATGCTGCCGAGAGTGATGTTTTGTCGTCGGTAAGCGTTTTCTCCAGTTGGATGGACGCAACTGTTGATGGAAGGGATGGAGTAGTATTAACTTGGTACGCCAGAAAAGAAATAAAAGCCATGAAAAGTGCCGTTAATCCCCAAGTGATACTTTGGGGCTCTCTACGGAACAATCCTTTACCTAGGGGATGTCTGACTTTATCTTCGTTGGGGTCGGCGAGTATTTCTGTTATTTCGTGTTGAGAAGGGTGGGTGTCGTTTAGCTGTTGTGCTAATTCTGGCAAAGGAGGTTCCAGTTGAGATGGTTTTTTAGCTTCGTCAATCGGCTTGAATAACAAAAGATTTGCAACATTATCGACCAATTCACAGGAGATGACCTCGCTGCCTTCAGTTTCTGCCATTATCAGCGCCAAACCACAAATTTTATTGATTAAAGAAGGTTTACCGTCTGAATAGTCGGCAATACGCGAAATTGCCTTCGCAGTGAATATTTCACCCGTATTTCCGTATTCAGCCGCATTGAGCCGAAAGAGGATATAGTCCTCAACTTCTGAGCGACTCAGATTTTCCAGTCTGTGGCAATAGGTTTTATACTGTTTTGAGGCCGGTAGCTTCAGTTGGTTGATTCGAAGTTCTAATTCAGGCAATCCGACCAATAAAATCTGTAAAACTGATTCTTCATCGGAGAGTGATATCGAAAACAAGAATAGTTTTTCCAATACCGCATCAAGCAATTGATCTGCATCTTCAATAACAAAAACAATTCTCGCCGGTTTCTTCCCCGATAAGTAATTAGTAAGACTTAATGTATGGGATAAGGAATTGTCATTCTTGGTTTGTAACTCAAGGCCATTACATAGATCTTTGATTAACTTATGGATGCTGTCGCTTTCCGGTTGTCGGATAACAAAGTTGGTATCCGAAGCCAGCCGGGTAATGGCATCGTGTAAAAGGGCGGTTTTTCCAACGCCGGATTCACCGAGCAACAACAAATTGTTGGGTTTCTTCCTGATTCGATAGGCAAGCTGCCGATATAACGATTTTCCACTATGACTATGAAAATAAGACAATGGGTTTGGATCAACCCCAAAGGGTTCTCGTTTTAGTTGAGCGTTATTGGTAAGCATTCCTTGAACAATATGCATTTTTTTCGCAATGGTAACATCAAATGCCAGGGTTTTCATTGCCAGTCTCTCTCAGTGTGAGATGAGACTGATTGAAGTATTTAACTCGCTACGAAAATCTACCCACTCAAAGAGAGTATTCTTAAACGCGAAAGATATACTTGCGGGACCTTTCCTATTGATGGTGATTATATTGTCGGATAAAAAAGAAACGCTGCTATTTTATGGGAATGCCTCAAGCCGGATTGGCGCGGGGCATGTGATGCGATTGCTTGCCGTGGCACAGGCTGCTCACCAAAAGGGTTACTTGGCACATTTTATTTACAAGTATTGTGCTGAGCCTTTACTGAAAAAGCTCGCCGATAATAGTATTCAGACTTCTGCTATGGGTGCCTATAGCTTCTCTGAGACCGTTAAAAGACTAGTTTCAACCGGTTTATTTTTAGATGACTACGGGTTGACAGAGGCAGATTGGCGAGATATAAAAACGATTCATACGCCCGTTGCTGTTTTTGATGATAAGGTTAGTAACATTTTGCTACCAGTAAACTTGGTCATTAATCCAGCCTCTGATTGTAGCCAGGAATACTATCAAGCTCGCGCACCAGGCGCCACGTTATGTCTGGGATCCGACTTTACCATTCTTAGAAAAGAATTTGTCGAGGGTGCGCAACACATACCGGAAATTAATCGACGAAAGCATATTTTGGTGACCTTAGGTGGCGCTGATGTAAAAGGCTTAGCAGTGCCTATCGTCGCGGGTTTGCTGCAGCATTTACCTGATATAGCTATTGACCTCGTGATTGGGGGGTTGACCCAGTATAACCCAGTTGAACTCGATCAGCTTAGAGCGCGATATCCTAAATTTAAAGTACAAATCAACATCAGTAATATGGCCCTTGTCATGAATCAAGCTGGAATGGCGATTTCTGCAGCTGGCAGTACGATGGGTGAACTTGCCTCTCAAGGGGTTCCTACCTTGGCTCTTGTTTGCGCCGATAACCAACTTCAGGCGTTAACATCCTCTTTAAACAACACTTGGTATCAGGCTTTTGATTTTCGCTACTATTCTATAGGGGATGACATCAGTGAGTTTATATTGCGATCATTAGAATTGTGGCGCAATTTGGCATCCCGCCAAGCCATGTCGATTCAAGCGCGAAAAACCGTTGATGTGAATGGCTGTAAGCGATTGCTGGAACGATTTGAGGGTCTAGCGCAGAGCCAACTAAAAAAATAGTCCCATCGCCAGCGAATCTGTTCTAGAATAACCTCATCATGAAAGGAGGGAACCCGATTGCAATGGAGATAGCAAAATGATCGTAGTTGAAGGAATACAGTGCTATTCCTGCTTTGATAGAGGGCTTTACTGGCAATTCAAAGATGAATTTCCGTTGAAAGGGACGTGGGTAACAAATGATCCGGAATAGCGGCCTATTTCCGGAAACTTTCCGTATTGATGGCCGAGCAATCGGACCCACCCAACCCCCATACATCATTGCTGAATTGTCAGCTAACCACAAAGGTGATCTGGGGCGGGCGATTGATCTTATCGATGCTGCAGCAGCCAGCGGGGCCGATGCCGTGAAATTGCAAACCTATCGTCCAGATACTATCACGTTAAACCACAACGGCCCGGAATTTCGAATTGAAGACGGTCTATGGGCCGGTAGAACTCTGTTCGACTTGTATGAAGATGCCCATACCCCTTGGGAATGGCATAAACCTCTTTTCGAAAGAGCCAAAGCTCAGGGGATCACACTTTTTTCATCACCATTCGATTCCAGCGCTATTGAACTGTTGGAAGACTTACGCAGCCCAGCTTATAAAATCGCCTCTTTTGAGATTACCGATATCGGGTTAATCCAGCGCGCTGTCACGACTGGTAAACCTATTATTATTTCAACAGGATTAGCAACCTTGGATGAAATTGTTGAGGCAGTAGACACCGTCCGTGATGCAGGCGGTACCCAATTGGCCTTATTGCACTGTATCAGCGGTTACCCCACCCCCCTCGAAGACTGTAACTTGCGTACTATTACTGATTTAAAAAGCCGTTTTCGGTTTCCCGTCGGACTGAGTGATCACACCGTTGACAGTATCGCGTCAATTACTGCCGTTGCGTTAGGCGCAAGTATTATAGAAAAGCATTTTACCCTTGATCGTAACGATGGTAGTGTCGATGCAGCTTTCTCGTTAGCGCCGAAACAATTCAAAGCCCTGGTTGATGAAAGCAAGCGGGCATGGAAAAGTTTGGGTGTTGCAGGTTACGAGATCAAGCAAAGTGAAGCGGGGGGTCGTGAATTCAGACGTTCTCTCTACGTTTCGAAGCCCATCAAGCAGCAAGAAAAATTCACCGAGGACAATATTCGTTCAGTACGCCCAGGACTCGGCCTTCATCCCCGCTACTATCCTGACGTACTCAAAGCAACGGCAACACAGGATTTGACCATAGGGACAGCTTTAAGCTGGGAACATATCGATAAAGGAACTAAAACATGACGGTAATCTGTATCACTCAGGCCAGGTTGGGTTCATCTCGTCTGCCGGGCAAGGTCATGATGGATATTCAGGGCAAGCCATTACTCCAATATCACCTTGAACGGGCCGCACTAGCACAGAATATGGATCAACACATTGTTGCGACCAGTGACAAAGAAATAGATCTTGGTATCGCGGAATTCTGTGACGAGCACGGTTACGATTGTTTTCGTGGTGATGAAGCGGATGTTTTAAAACGCTTTTATGATGCAGCCACAGTCGCTGGGGCAAAGCCCAGCGATCTTATCGTCCGACTTACCGGGGATTGTCCTCTAATTGCGGCGGAAATTATTGATAAAGCGATTAAATCCCATCAAGAAAGATCTGAGGTAGATTACACTCATACCAGCAAGGATTACTACCCCCGTGGATTCGATGCTGAAGTATTCAGCATGCAAACACTAACAGAGGCGTATCGTGAAGCAACCAAAGACGCTGAACGTGAACATGTCACCCCATATATCTACAACCACCCCCAGCGTTACCAACTTAATGCTGTAACC
>JAZGGE010000047.1:0-13661 GCA_036480195.1 Methylococcales bacterium | reverse complement strand
CACCGAACAATTCATGGGTGTGCTCAGCAATGTGAAGCTGGCAGTAATCTATAACTGCCTGGGGATTGGTAGCCTGCAAATCCTCTGTTTTATAAAGTCCCGCAAGTATTTTTTTGGCTTGGTTGATTATTTCACGATCTTCTTTTTTCACTTGGATTACTCCCGTTAAGCGGCACTTGGCGTTAGCCCGGCCTGATTAATAACTTAAGATCTATTATCCGCTCACTATGCGCGGATGTCAACCGATTAATTAACTTTTTAGTTCACTCATTCGTACTTTACTAAGCCTTTTTTTATATTTTTTTAACCTATTTTTATTTAAATAGAAAACCGCCCAATCATAAGTAATTGTAATTTAATTAATTATTATTAATATTTGATATAATTTCGTATTTACCCGGTATAGTAGACTATACATCTTTTTAGGGGTAGACTTATATCTAACGTCTCGTAATGGAGTACTTATCATGCGGTTATTTTTTAAAAAAGAATCAGCGCAATTCATTTGCGCAAAAATTGAAGCCTCTCAGGACGAACTAACGATGTGGCGCATTTTGCTTACAGTAGATTGGGAGTCGTGCTTTGCGGGATCTGAGGTCATCAGCGATAAGTATGGTACTTCAACATGGAGAATTAAAATGACTGATAAAAAGTGGTTTAAATACGACTTCAATAATTGCGTCATTCCTTGTCACAAAATGGTCAAGAGGTTAACCGTATGATTGTTTATCACGTGTTACTAACGAGCCATACCCACACCAAACAAATCTCTTTGCGAGCGAGTTCTCGCGGCCAGCTTATACAACGAATAGAGCAATACATTCGCAGCTCAAAGCAGTATTGGTATACCTCAATTATCTTGGGGGAAAAGTCATGATGGAGCTAATTGATGGTTAACTCTTTGTTACACACCTTATTTCGGGAAAGAAATGTCGAACTAGGCCGAACGCTGCTCCCGAAGAGGTTGGTGTGGTCGCTATTGAGGATAGGTCAGGCAATATCCGCCGTCTCAAAGCATTCGCTAATAATTTCCAAGTCGTAGTTGTGGGGGAAAATTTCAACGATATTCTCACCGGCACCGACACTTTGCAGGGTCGTCCAGAAATTAAATTCAATTGGGTAAAATGAATATATTGGCAACAATAGTAGTCGCATTATCCGTTACATCCTGCGCGATAAACCCGTACAGCGGCGATAAAAAGATCAGTAACACAGCTAAAGCCGCTGCCATTGGAACAACCACAGCC
The DNA here is from genome assembly GCA_036480195.1 of Methylococcales bacterium. Lineage (GTDB taxonomy): Bacteria > Pseudomonadota > Gammaproteobacteria > Methylococcales > JAZGGE01 > JAZGGE01. Next base: position 12,414 of record JAZGGE010000047.1, on the reverse strand, counting down.
GCCGTTATCGGCGCAGGGATAGGTGCTTTAGTAGACGGTGCTAACGGCGCTAGATTGGGCGCAACTATAGCCGCTGGCGTCGGTGGATTGACCGGGGCAGGGGTAGGCTATTACATGGATAAACAGGAAGAACAATTAATAGCAACGTTAGAAGAATCCAGTGTCCGTGTCGAACGTGTTGGCGATAACATCACGCTTATTATGCCTGGCGACATTACGTTCAAGCCCGGCTCTGCGGAGATCAATAGGCGCTTCACTTTAACCCTCGCTGCGATAGGGTCCGTTCTTTCTGAATACGACAAGACCCGGGTTTCCGTTCAGGGACATACTGATTCAAAAGGCAGTAACGCTTTCAATAGAATGTTATCCCAAGTACGCGCTGATAACGTTGCCCAAAGTATCGCCTCGACCGGAGTGAATACGGCGCGAATCATGACCCGAGGTCACGGAGAATCCAATCCCATTGCTGACAACAAACTAGAGCCGGTCGAGCACTTAATCGTCGTGTCGAGATATCAATTAATTAGTCGGCGTCACATAGCAACTTCCAGCCTGTATAAAGCGGGCTTTTTTAATGGGGGAAAAATGGCTAAACACATTGTATTAGGCCGATTAATCGACGGCAAGAAAGAAGTGAGTCTCGATTTTTTGCCAGATTTTTACGCGAATGGCCACGGTGTTTTTTTGCGTTCGAAGTCGATATCTGTGTCGATGTATACGACACAGATATTGATCTATTGCTCTCAAATGATCCCAGAGTAGTCGCCAAGACCGTTAAGAGTTTAATCCAGACCGATATGTATTTTAAACCGGGAGTAACAATATGAAAGTAGTTACATTAACGAATCAAAAGGGTGGTGTTGGTAAATCAACAATAGCGATACATCTTGCACATTTGCTCGTTAAAAATAATAAACGTGTTGTTTTCGTCGATCTTGACGGCCAATGCGATTCCAGTACGAATCTTGCCCAATTTGCCAGCGAAGAACAAACGGCTGTCTGTTTGTTCGATAACGATTTTAATCACCAATCTGTTGACGCAAATTTGCTATTGATTCCAGCAACCGCGCAAATAACCCGGGTCGATACCGCTTCATCCGGTAAGGCCGTTAGCAACTTTGTGCACAATATAAAAACATCATTCAACGAATTCGACTTCTGTGTTATCGATACCGCTCCCTCTATTTCAATTCGGCTCGTTGCCGCATTGACTGCCTCAGACTTTGCGCTTTCTCCAATCGAACTCTCTGACTTCTCACTCGCCGGGCTAAAGAAAACAATGCAAGCCATTTTCGGAGTCAAGGCTAAATATAATAAGTCTTTGGTATTCCTGGGAATGCTTCCGAATCGGGTAAATACCCGTGCAAACAGTCATAAGAAAGCGTTACGCGATATCCTTAAAGCCTACCCTGACTACACAATCAAGGCATTCATTTCAAATCGAACGCCGATCTCGGATGCTCTCGATAAAAAAATACCCGTATGGGAATTAAAATCGGGAAACGCTAAAACAGCAAGCAAAGAAATTATAAAAGTCCTGACAAATATTCAAACTCAGATGGAGAAAAAACCTAATGGATATCGACCAAATTAGTGATGCTGACGCCATAAATGATTTCATTAATTCATCTGACGGCATATTACCATCCGTACAAAACAGTGAGTACTTTGCAAAAGAAGTGCTTTCTCTACCCACAAACAAAGTCAAAGCAAACGAACAAGTCCGAAAAACCTTCACCAATATTGACGAACTGGCTGCCAGTATTTCCGAACACGGACAACAGCAACCTATCGTGGTAGATCCAGAAAATAGTGATGGCTTCTTTATCATTCAAGTAGGAGAAAGACGCTTCCAGGCATGCAAGAAATTAGGGATCTACGTCCTGGCCATCGTCAATAACCGGAATGAAGGCAACTCCGATTTAGATGTTTTGCAGATCGTAGAAAATATTCAGAAAGACGATTTAACACCTTTTGAGATTGGCAAAGCGCTACAGAATATGGCCGATAATTACGGCTATACGCAAGAGCAGATTGCTAAAAAAATCGGGAAAAGCACAGCTTATGTCGGCCAACATCTGAGGGTTAATTCCATACGAGAAGACCTAAAAAAGATCATTCAAAAAGCGAAACTTTTCGACAGAATAATACTTGATACCTTGGGAAGGATCGACGTAATTAAACCCAAACTCGCAGAGAAGTTAGTTGAAAATAACGCGACACGAAAACAATGCAAAGGTGCATTAGAAAAGCTAAAAAAAGGAAAACGTGTTGCTGTCAAACCAAAAGGAAAATCCCAAAATCTGATCATGATCAGATCTGAAGGATTAAAGGGTATCTACGAACACAATTCAACACCTTGCATCATCGCTAAAAAGCTTGATCACGAGACAGCGGTAATTACCGACACGGAAACCGGGCTCATTGCTAATGTACTGTTTTCTGAACTCAAGGTCACAGGCTGTGAAGAATAGCAGAAAAAGCAAGAAAATTCTAAGGAAGGGTGGGGTGCAGGAGTCGCATTTTTGCTGCGGTTGTAAACAACCTGGCAAATTCCACCCTTCCATTTTACCAATCTGGACATCAAATTGAGAGAAAAAACGAAAGTGATTGGTGCAAGAATTCCAGAAGTTGATCACGAATTGTTGCACCGATTAGCAGCCGAAAAAGGCGTGTCAACTAGCCAATATTTGGCCGATTTAATCCGCGAAAAAGTGTCAAAATACAATCAAAAAAAGACCGAATTTTCATCTCAAATAGGCAATAAATCATCTCGAATTTCGCTTAATCTGACGCAGGAAATCATCGAGAAACTAGCCAAGCGTGTTCAGTCTGAAAAGATCAAAAGATCCGATTTTCTCCGTCGTGTTTTGAGTGCTGAACTGGGACTCAAAAAATAATTGACCGGAATCGAAATTGAAGAGATAAAAGCCGCTCGGTACGAAGTCAATCACATCGGCAACAATCTGAATCAGATTGCGCGGAAAATAAATTCAGGTGAGCTCCATCACTTCAATCGAATCGACGGGAATTACTTGAAAAGAATAATCGAGACAATTGGTAATCTGGAGTCAGCAATTGCTAATCAACTTTTATAATGACTGAACTATTCGAAGATCCCATTCATGGGAAGCGCGCACGTAATCCTGGGTACATGGAAAGGACTCATGGTTCTGTTTTGGCGGCGTACCATAACGCAAGAAATCTCCCTCAAGCCGTCATCAATATTGCGGGTTACATTAACTCTGGCGCTTATCTGAAAGATCGTATTGACTACATCACGCGCGAAGGCAAACTCAAAGCAACCGACCGGAGTTTTATGGAGAAAGACGCTGCGCATTTAAAAGCGATAGCGGAAAAATGGATGGAAGATGAAAAAGGCAAATCAGGGAAAAGGCTTGCAATGCATATGATTTTGTCTGCGCCAAAAGGTGCCAATCCCGAAAAAGTAAAAGCCGCCGTTAGATCTTTTCAGGAAAAGACATTCGAAAATCATGATTCGTTTTTTGTAATCCACACAGATACAGATTATCCGCACGCTCATCTAATGGTAAAAACACGGAGGTACGATGGTAAAAAGATGCATACCCAGAAAGGTGATTACCATCAATGGCGACAAGACTTTGCTGCGGAGTTGATAGTCAATGGAATCCAGGCCACCGCCACAAGCAGGGCGTCCAGAGGCGTCACGAAAAAGTACCGCGACCGATCGGCTGATAAAGCGATTAAGGCGCGAGGAGAAACGCTTAGATTCGATCCTGATCGGGATTTAAAGCCTGCAAAAGAAGATACGGTTCAAAAATACCAAGAACACTATAGAACTATCGGAAAAGAGCTTCTGAAAAGCGAAGATCAGAATGCCCGGGAGATGGGAAGGGAAATCAGTCATTATTCGAAAACATTTTCACAAGAAATTGGTAAAAAGCAAGAAAAGCAACAGGACGAGATGGAGCGCTAGAACGAACCACTAATACGCTTGAGCATGCTAGAATACCGGTAAACCGGACTAAATTTTAGGCGATAAAAATAATAACAAGCGGGAATTGTGGCAGACAAAGAAGCATCAAAATTAGTGCGGATGGAGTTTCGCATGACGCGTCTTGAGCGTGAAAGACTTAACGAAATGGCTAAAAAACTGGGGATGAAACCAACCCGTCTGCTTTATTCGTTTTTTTTAGAGCACATCGAAGAAGATGAAAGCTATACACCCGCATTCAAGCTTGCTAAAAATCCAGATAGAGCGGTGCGGTTTTATATGAATTACGAAGAAGTCGAGGCACTCACCAAGGAAACTCAGCGTCTTAAAACTACTAAAACCGTGTGGATTAGAGAATTAGTCAGGGCTGCGTTGAACATGCCAGGCTTGGACGATTAGATCAAAAAATCCCGAACTCCCCTTTTCTTAAGGCACAATTGATTTTAGATAGAGAATCACCTGAATGGCGATAACTAAACCCAGCATCCATTTAATAATTAACAGCTCTTTGTCAAGCTTTCGCATGTCATCTTTAGTTGCCAGATTTTCTGCTGATAGTGCTTCTGCCGCAAGACGCGCGTCTTCTTCGGGTACGCCTGCTTTTCGGAATGCCGAATATACTTCTGAAATCATGGTTGTCATGTAAGCACCCAAATTAAATAATATGGGTAAAGTTTAACACGTCAGAGTTATTGCTTATCGACATGTTAATCCTTGACGTCTATAGGCGAGTCATGAAAAACGGTGGCCTGGAAAAAGAATTGCATACCTTATGTATTAAGGGATAATGAATTTTCCAAACTACAAATAATAGCCGCTTTGCATTGAGCCCGGTATGTGCTTGCTACGTTATCGAGGGAAGCACGCATTTTGCGGACGAACCTATAAAATGCTTCGTATTCTGCTTGATCGTCTCTAAGAGACTTTAGCTTTTCTGTAACAGCAGTGAATTCCCCCTCAGAAACACTCGCTTCTTCAGCAGTAATTTCGCATAGGCGTCCCTGCATAAAATTAATAAAGCTTTTGTTCCTGACTGTAAATACGGCGACTTCTTCGTAGTCATCTAAACAGGTTTCCAAAACAAGGCTCATAGCTCTTTCGTCGTATTTTTTCTCATGATTCGTTTGCATATCTAATCCTATTGCGTTGAATTACGGTTAGAGCGGATCGATTCAGAGACCTATGGGTCATAATTTAATGTACCGTAATAGGTATGTCAAGTCTATTAATTACATATAATTATATAGATGTGAAAATACATTACCCTATTTTACGTAAGCTAATATATTCTGACAGACAGAACCTTATCGAAACCTTTCATGAGGTAGCGCCACTTCTATAATTCTATAAATTATTGATTGAATAAAGAAATTAATACACTTCAAAACTTCCAGTATGCTAACGACTTACACTTACGTGCTACACTATTTATCAGAGCGCCTCGTCAATGCTCTTCTCTTGGTTAGGCGCATTACGACTTCCAAACGCGACTCTTTAACCGCACCATTCTGCATGCGATTAAGATAGGATGACCAAAAAAATTAAAAGAAAGTATCCGAGTATTTTACAAACCGCTGAGTGGCTAGAAGAAAGTGAAACATTTCTTATCGCGAAAATGCCCTGTAATGATTGGATACAGGTGTCAAGTTACCCTCACCAACCTGTGGAATATACGCAACGCAAAGCGAAAACGGGCGCCCACTGGAAATCCTTAGCGGCCGCTCAAAAGCCTATCCAAACTTATCTTTCCCACGTCACCGCCGCTCTGTTAAAGGACGATCTGTACAAACTGGACGGACACGCACGAACCGTTCACTGGGAAACCGGTTTTCTTAAAAAACCCAACCAGGTTTTCGTCAATATTTACATTGTTGATTCTATGAGGGAGATGATCGATCTCTTTAACGCTATTCATGGGGGACGTAGGTTTGGCTATGAAAATATCATTGCGGCTTGCGACGAACTGGATATCAATCTTAAGTCACAGCGTTTTAAACACGGATTTTTTCTCGACGCTTTAAATATTGCACTTAGAGGCGATCCTCGTTCTCAACAGGACAAAAGAACACATAGAAGCGAAATCGATCTAAGTAAATCCCTCCATGTCTTCAAGGAGGAACTGCAACTATTAGATCAATTAGATCCTCCGAAGGAGGTCTTTTTAACGGGTATTGTCGCGGCGGGTTTGATTATGCTAGCCATCAAAAAGGATTACCTTGAGTTTTTTAGGTGTTTAGCCAACAAAGAAGGAGAAATTAAAGATGGAAAATCGAACCCTGTAGAAGCCCTTCTGAACGCTATTGATAAATATCGGTTGCTAAATCAGAACTCGGCAGTACGGCAAGTAGATTTATGTAAACGAACGATACGTGCACTTCTGGCCTGGGAAGCAGGGCCTGATGTATCGGGTTATTGGATGAAAACCATTCTCAGAACAACAGACCACATGCCCTATATTCGGGAAATAAAAAGGGTCAAGGGAATCGTGAAAGATCGCGATCTTTAGAAAAGTGTCATGCGCAATGAAAATGCAGAAAATACGCCTTATTACTGCGATTTTGTTTATAGCACAAGCGACTGTGCTACTCGCAGCCGAAGGCACAACAATTGGAATTCTTTACTCGGTATCCGAACCTCCTTTGGATCGCGTTTTTCAGTTGATAGAGGAAGGAATCCAATTACGACTAAAAGGTAACGGACAAACCTATCGCCTAAACACCGGCAGCAACACCAAAGCATTCCGTGCGTGGGCTGATGAAAACCACATCAAGTCAATTATTACACTGGGCAAAAGCGCGCATCGCTTTATCCAAAAAGCTAATTGGCAGAATCCTCGTATCACCGGGGGCCTATCTCTCCCACCAAACGAAAAAAATACGAAAGGTATCAGCTTATTCGCCGATCCGAAGAAGGTTTATGAAAGTCTTTCCGATTTATTTCCCTCCATTCGACGAGTGTTCGTCGCTGGACATACCGAAAATTCCTGGTTTGATGCCGCAAATCAGACATTCGCCCGCCCCTATTTCATTTTCACGCCATTGACCACAAACGACAAAATCCTGCCTCTCGTGAAGTATCAGTGGGAAGTGCTGGAGACATTAACCCCCAACTCTGGTTGACCGGGACTGTCGACAAAACCATTCTGTACGATCTCATTGATGAGGCTTGGAAGCGGCGTATTCCCCTTATTACGACAAATCTATCTAACCTGGATCAAGGCGTATTGATTGCCTTTTACCCGGATAATATAAAGATGGGGGAACGGCTCGCCGAAATCGCTCTAAAACAGTTGCACGGGCAACCGGTTCCTTTGGAACCCTTATCCAATTTATCTGTTGGCGTTAATCTGAGAATTGCTAGACATTTGGGCTTTAATATCAAGCAACCCAAGCAGGATGAACTCGACCTCATTTTAAAATGATCGATAAAATCAGAGCGTGGACCCTCAGAAAACAACTCAATACCGTTTTTTTTATCGGTATTGTTCTACTGACCACGTCTATTTCCACGATCACCCAAACTATTCTGTCTGATGCGATCATGGCACATACGATCAGGCAATGGGAAAAAACGAATGCCGATTTTATTGAAAAATCTAAATTACCCTTATCGATTGGATCAAGAAGACGCGCGGATGAAATCACTCATTTGATCCTTGCCTACCCATCGGTCATCAAGGCGGGCGTATACGACCTGGAAGGGAACGTCTTAGCGGAAAAAGGAACAGCAAAACGATGTTTTCCAGTAGGACAACAAGCCGATAAGAAAGTGCCTGACGGGCAATATGAGCTAAAAAAGCAATGGTGCTTCAAATCGACAATCTCTATGTATTTGGGCGGAGAAAACAGGCTTGACCATGAAAACCGAGACGATCTTGTTACCAATAAACCTCTCGGCAGTATTCACCTCTGGTTTGATAAAAGACCAACCGAAAAGTTGATACAAAAAATATTCATCGCTAACATTCTCATTGCGTTAACGATTATGGCCGTCGTGTTTGTCATTGTCCGTCAGTTAGGGGCTCGTGTAACCCAACCGATAAACGCACTATCCGAATACATGATGCAAGCCGAGCAAGGGGCTGCGCAAGTTCGCGCTGAAGTCTCAGGTCCGTCAGACATAAAAAAAATGTTTATCGCCTTCAACGCGATGATGGAACGCATCGAATTAAATGAAAAGACCCTCGAGAACCAAGTACATTTACGAACACGAGAATTGACTGAAGCCTATCGAAGCGCCCAATCGGCCACAGAATTCAAATCACAAATCCTTGCCACCCTCTCTCATGAAATGCGAACACCCTTGCACGGTACTTCCTGCTATATACAATTAGCACAGGAAGAACCAGAGCTTGAAAAGAACCCGCAACTGGATGAATATCTGAACGATGCACTTCGCTGCACATCGGATTTGACCCAGCTAATCACCCAACTACTCGATTACTCGAAGAATGCGGCAAAGAAGATCGAATCTACCATGACCACGTTCCTACCCAATATTGTATTAATCAATGCCATCAAAACCGTCTCTCCATTTGCAAAGATAAATAACAACACCATCCGAGCCGAAAACCTAGTGTCAGAGGCGATCACAACGGACAAGGAAAAATTCTCACAGATCATTCTGAACCTTCTAAACAATGCCATCAAATTTACCGAGAATGGTACCATCAAGGTTCGTAGTTCCCTTGATGACGAAAACTATATCGTCTCGGTAGAAGATAACGGATGCGGGATTTCCAAAGACAATCTAACCAAAATCTTTGAGGCGTTCTGGCAAGCGGATCGGGTAGAAACCCGAACGTACCGGGGAATAGGAATAGGTCTCGCGATTTCGAAACAATTTTGCGAAATTATAGGTGCAGAAATTCGTGTTCGGAGTCAGGTTGGCCAGGGTTCGACCTTTAGCCTTTTGATTCCTCCTCGGTGAATACCCTGTCTGCCAGTCTGGATGTTGGAAATATCGATGCCAACTCGATTAATAATGTTCAGAGATGAAACAAGTTCGCCAGAGGAAGTACAGCCACAGACGAAAATGAAATTTACTCCGAACGATAAGCCACCATAAACTCTGATAACTCATCGTCAGTCGGAAGATATGCCCACATAGTCTTCATTAACTCGCTTGAAAAATGAACAGCACTTTTCATATTACCAGCCGTAAGGCTCAGATCTGTAGCTGAAGAATATTTCATCGCATATTTAAGCAGACTCCTGTGATACCGGATCATACTTAGCCACTTGGATTGAACTGTGGCATTGCGGCACGCATTTCGTAAAGAGGATAAAGTATAGGGTTTTGATAAGAACTCACTAGCACCATTTAATGCGTAGTCAATATGCCGCTCTTCTTCGGAGTAGGCCGTTACTATGATGACCGGCTGATCCGGATTAATAGAAATAATCTCGTCGAGCACACTCCGACCATGCATGCCCGGCAACATCAGATCCAACACAACGATGTCATGTGCGTCTTTTTTCCAGGCTCCCAAACCAATTTCACCAGTGGTTTCTACTTGAACGTTATACTGCGCTTGCAAAGCACATTTTGCTATATTGGCTGCATCCGCATTATCTTCTATGATCAACACGCGAGGCTGTATATTTTTGTGTCGTAATAGTGATGCAATCACTTTTGGTGCTTTGGTAAGGTCGTTAAGAGCAAGTGATGAAAACCCGAAATCCCTGGATAAAAACTCAGGAATGGCCGGATCATCTAATCTGTATAGCAACAATACCGGCAAGTCGTCCTTACAGTATCGTCCAGATCGTATCAGTGCCACGAGACGCCAAATGTCGATATCCAACAGCGCATAGTCAGAGATCAAAAGGTCATAGGAATTGCTAGACAATAATTCTATCGCTTCTTCTCCATTGTCAACCTGGACGATGGTAGCATCACAAAGAGATTCGATTGGTTCAAATTGGGCTTTTGTAGCAATACTTGCGATCAGAACATTAATCTTGCATACCGACTGATTTTGTTCAATCATGACTACTTCCCCTATTTTATTTTCGTTTTCTTACTCTTATAAATACCCCGCTACGGGGACGTAAGGTTAACGCAATACGATCTCTGACCGGTTTGGTTTGCGCAAGTTCGAACTGGTAGCTTTGTGCTGCCGTTGCAATAAAGGTCATCATCTCCATCATAGCCAATTGCATACCAATACAGATTCGTGAACCACCACCGAATGGAAAAAAAGCAAAACGATGCCTAAGCCTTTGTTGACCCGTTTCGAATCTATCGGGGTTAAAACGTTCCGGTTGGTCCCAGTGATCAGGATGGCGATGGACGACGCTCTGGGCTAAGAGGACGAGTGAGTGGGGACGGATTGGGCAGCCATCCAGCTGCTTTGAACTGCTTTTTGGATCACGTTCGATAGCATAAACCGGGGACCGAAGTCTCAAAGACTCATAAACTACATTCTTAGTGAATTTCAGACTATCGAGCGCCTCGTATGTTAAAGAATTTCCGTTGGCGACCTGATTTGTTTCATCAGCCACGCGATCATTTATCTCTGAGTGCAGGGCTAGATAATAAAGCGTCCAAGAAAGGCAGTTTATCGTAGTTTCTTGTCCAGCGAAAAAAAAGGTAGCCACTTCATCTCTTAATTGTTGATCTGACATAACCTCACCTGTATCGACGTGATGGGCCTGCCGTAACAATGAGATGAGACTGGCATCGCTCGATGTTGAATCCATCGCTAATACGGTTCCTATCAATTTATCGTATTCCGCGTTGGCGCGTTTGAATTTCTGCATTCCTGGCGTCGTGATAAATGAAAGTGGTCCCTTCAAGATCATCCTGCGAAAAAGCTGTTGAAACATATTGTCATTAATCACCGTTAATGATCGTACCACCCGATCTGAAAGTGACTGTGGAACCTTCTCTCCAAACATGATTCGGCCCATAATCCTTGGTATTAACGCACGCATTGAGAGGCATACATCGAAATGTTCTCCTGTTTTAGCCTTATCTGTCCATTCATTCAACGTTCGTTCGGTTTCTTCTTTAACGATATGATGCCATTTGCCGATATAACCTTTTTGAAAAAAAGGTTGCAAGAGTTTACGTTGCCGAGCCCATACACCGCCATCTGCGGTTAAAAGACCATTCCCAAACGTTTCTTTCATGGTCTCAGTATGTTGCCCCTTTCCATAGCTGCTTTTCTCGGCATGAAGCACTTCCTGGACCAATTCAGGATCGCTGATCAAATAGCCTTTATGGCCCGGTAATGGGAATTCCACCAAATTTCCGTAGCGTGCTCTCATCCGTCGGAATGTACCAATTGCATCGAAATAAAGACCAGGTAGTATGCCCAACACTTTTAAACCCCGAGGCCCTGGAATAGCTGTATTATTCACACTTTCCCCTAAAACCGATATTGCAACGTACCGATAAAATAACGATCTGGCAATGGTATATCATTGGGAGTTCGGATATCGTTCGGCTCAAACGCGCTGGAGTCAAAAAGATTTTTGACTATAAACGCACACGAGAAACCTTTATTTTGAAAAGGTTCATAGCGCAAGACAAGATCACTCCAAACATAATCATCTAGCTCCTCACGCAGATCGTCCTGACTTCTTTTCCGCTCTCCCACTATTTCATCGACAAATCCAAATACCATGCTGGTAAAAATTGCCATTCTGTTTCGAAATAAGCCTGGTGTTCGGGTGTCCGACCGCTTGGTGTATCATTTGTTTTCGCTTCTGCTTTTTGGAATGCATAATTCATTCTAACTTTCAGCGAGGGTGTAACCACCATTTCGTGTTCAGCTTCGAACCCGTATCCACGCGAACCTCTAGCATTTCTAAAAGTTGGAACTCCTACGGCTGAATCAAACACGATAGAAACAAAATCCTTCGTTTCGTAGTAATAGGCGTTAAGCCGGGTGATCTGGTAGCTGTTCCAACGTTCTATTAGGCCGACCTCCCCCGTATCGATAGTCTCCGGCTGTAAAGCCGGATTTCCTTTGCTGATGAGCCACTCTCCTTCTGTCGATTCGAGAAAAGTGGGTACACGAAAGGCTCTACCGTAAAGCAATTTCGCTGTTAGCGATGGAGTGATATTCCAAACCAATGACGCTTTAGGATTGACAGCAACATTAAAACCTCTATATTTATCTACCCTCACGCCGGTCGTTAATGTCCAATCATTCGCAAAACGCCATTCTTCTTGAATGTACCCAAAATAATTGAGCCTCCCTTTGTCAAAGGCTGCAGGCAAAACGCCTAATTCCCGTGTGTCAATAAGGCTAGATGCAGGCATCAACACACCATTCGACCCTCGAATGAAATTACGCTTATCTTTTATGTTAAATATTTCTTGATAAGTGAATCCCGCTCCGCCACTAACAGTATGCGCGTCAAAGCCATAATATTTGAATCCAATATCAGATCTTATGTCATTGACTTCAACCTCCAACTGATTCA
>JAZGGE010000046.1:0-16720 GCA_036480195.1 Methylococcales bacterium | reverse complement strand
CCGGGCGATAATGTTAAAGTTGTAGTGAAGTTGTTGGCACCGATCGCGATGGAAGATGGATTGCGTTTTGCGGTGCGTGAAGGCGGACGAACTGTAGGTGCAGGGGTCGTCTCAAAAATTATTGAGTGATCGCGTGCGCGGGCGTCTTATAGATTTAGGGGCTTTTCGCTAACGTTTTAATATCTTAAGAATGGATCTGAGCAGCAAGCTTTTAAGCTTGGGTATAAACTCTAATCCCATTATGATTTTAGGCTAACTAGGTCAGTAGCTCAATTGGCAGAGCAGCGGTCTCCAAAACCGCAGGTTGGGGGTTCGATTCCCTCCTGGCCTGCCAGTTAGTCCTAATTGTTCTAAACAGTATATTATTTTATTCCTGATGAGTGCTCAACCCGAAATAAATAGCCCCTCACGATTCGATTCAGTAAAATTGGTGTTTGCAGCTGCAATTGTGGCTGCAGGAATTTATGGATTTTACTATTTTGCGGATCAATCTCAGTTGTATAGAGTTCTCGGTATTTTAGTCATAGGATTTATAGCTCTTGGGGTTGTCCTTACTACCCATCAGGGGCAGGATGCATGGGGGTTTGTTAAAGATGCGAGAATGGAAGTTCGTAAAGTGGTATGGCCGTCGAGACAAGAAACTATCCAGACGACGATGATTGTCATGGTAATGGTCTTTATCGTCGGTGTTATCTTGTGGTTGTTGGATATGTTTCTGCTATGGGGTGTTCGTCTATTGACGGGGCAAGGGAGTTGATATGGCGCTACGCTGGTACGTAGTTCACGCTTATTCAAATTTCGAAAATCAAGTAAAGCGTTCGCTTGAAGAACGGATTAGCAGAGAGGGTATGCAAGACCTCTTTGGAAAAATTCTTGTGCCTACCGAAGAAGTCGTCGAAATGAGAATGGGGGAACAGAGAAAGAGTGAGCGAAAATTCTTCCCAGGATATGTGTTAGTCCAGATGGAATTAAACGATGAAACATGGCATTTGGTGCGGGATACAACTAGAGTGCTTGGCTTTATAGGCGGGACATCTGGAAATCCTGCTCCAATCACTGATGAAGAGGCTAATATGATCCTCAGTCAGGTCGAAGAGGGTGTCAAAAAGCCACGGCCAAAAGTACTTTTTGAGGTTGGCGAAGTACTTCGTGTGAGCGATGGACCGTTTAAGGATTTTAACGGGGTGGTTGAAGAAGTGAATTATGAGAAGAGTAAGTTAAGGCTATCAGTCTTGATTTTCGGAAGGTCGACTCCAGTAGAGCTTGATTTTAGTCAAGTGGAAAAAAGTTAATGAGGATGGATTTGTTTCCCAATTTAGCGGCGTGCTCTAGTTATGGATTATCGAATGTTAAAGAAGGCTGAAAATGCCTTTAGTCATCAACGGGGAGCCGGATAGGCGATTGAACCCGTAAGGAGTATTAATGGCAAAAAAAATTGAAGCATATATTAAGCTACAGGTGAAAGCTGGTGAGGCTAATCCGAGTCCTCCGGTCGGGCCAGCATTGGGGCAACATGGCGTTAATATAATGGAGTTTTGTAAAGCATTCAACGCCAAAACTCAAGAGGTGGAAAAAGGTCTGCCTATTCCTGTGGTTATTACCGTATACGGTGATCGAAGTTTTACCTTTATTACCAAAACCCCCCCAGCATCAATCTTGCTTAAAAAGGCGGCAGGATTGAGTAAGGCGAGTAGTAATCCCAATACGATAAAAGTCGGTAAAGTTAATCGGGAACAATTGGAGGAAATAGCTAAAACAAAAGAGTCGGATCTTACTGCGTCTGACATGGATGCAGCTGTTCGCACCATTGCGGGCAGTGCTCGTAGTATGGGAATAGACGTGGAGGGTGTCTGATGGCCAAATCAACCAAGCGGGCTAAGTTAATTGCAGAGAAAGTAGAAGCGGGTAAGCAGTATTTGCCTGATGAAGCATTTACAGTGTTAAAAGACGTATCCTCGGTGAAATTTAATGAATCAGTCGATGCAAGCATCACTCTAGGGGTTGATCCGAGAAAAACCGATCAAGCGGTAAGAGGATCTACAGTGTTACCACACGGTACTGGAAAGACAGTACGAGTTGCTGTTTTCGCTCAAGGTGCAAATGTTGATGCTGCTAATGAGGCTGGTGCAGATATTGTGGGAATGGACGATCTGGCAGATCAAATCAAAGGTGGGGATCTCAATTTTGATGTCGTGATTGCTGCGCCTGATGCTATGGGTGTCGTAGGGAAATTAGGCCAGATATTAGGTCCTAGGGGATTAATGCCGAATCCCAAGGTTGGAACTGTCGCAGCCGATGTTGGGACTGCGGTAAAAAATGCCAAAGGGGGGCAGGTGCGATACCGAACCGATAAGGGAGGTATCATTCATTGCACGATTGGCAAGGTTGATTTTGAAATCAAGTCTCTGAAAGAAAATCTGGAAGCGTTGCTTGGGGATTTGAAGAAGGCTAAACCAGCAGCATCTAAAGGTGTCTATTTACGTAAGATAACCGTTTCAACTACGATGGGGCCTGGATTAGCTCTTGATTCAAGTAGTATTTCTTGAGTTTAAGAATTTTAATAAGGAACTTTGGGTTATCGGGTTTCCGATAATCGTCAAAGACCGTAGGTGCAGAGAAGTCCACCAACCGAATTGTTATCAGCAGAGTGGATTGGTTCGAAGCTTAATTATACCTACGTAGACGGTGATTGAGCCGGGTAAACTGGTGAATGTGGCCGTGGGGGCATCGTACTGATGCATTTTACTAGGCGTTGGATGATTTTTAATCATCCTTACTACTTAAAGGTCGGAGGTTAAACGTGGCACTGAGACTTGAAGACAAGAAGACAGTCGTCGCAGAGGTTGCTAAGGTTGCAGCCGAAGCCCATTCTGCGATTGCTGCGGAATATCGGGGTTTGACTGTAACCGAAATGACCGAGCTCCGAAAAGTCGCACGAGAATCTAGTGTATATTTGCGTGTTGTTAAGAATACTTTGGCACGCAGGGCGGTTGAAGGGACAGATTTTGAATGTTTACAAGAAGGCCTGACAGGTCCCTTAATATTGGCATTTTCTATCGAAGATCCAGGAGCGGCAGCTAGAGTAATCCGCGATTTTTCAAAAGATCACAATAATCTGGAAACAAAACTTGTCGCAATAGGTGGCAAACTGCATGATATATCGGAACTAGAGCGATTGGCTAAGTTACCGACCAGGGAGCAAGCGTTGAGCATGGCTATGGCGGTAATGAAAGCGCCAGCAGAAAAGTTAGTAAGAACACTAGCTGAGCCCCATGCAAAACTTGTTCGTACAGTAGCAGCAGTTCGTAGTCAGAAAGAGGCTGCGTGATGTATTTTGTTTCTTGATGTAATAAAAAGTATAGATGTAAGGAGAAAATAATGGCACTTTCACAAGAAGAAATCTTAGATGCGATTTCAAATATGACAGTTCTAGAAGTGGTAGATCTGATTTCTGCTATGGAAGAGAAGTTTGGTGTGTCTGCTGCAGCGGCACCAGCTGCAGCACCAGCTGCAGCGGCAGGCGGAGAGGAGGCTGTGGCAGAAAAAACAGAATTTGATGTGGTAATGACTTCATTTGGAGCCAATAAAGTTTCTGTAATTAAGGCGGTTCGTAGTATTACTGGCTTGGGTCTAAAAGAGGCTAAGGCATTGGTTGAGAGTTCCCCATCAAATGTTAAAGAGGGCGTAAACAAGGATGAATCAGAAGAGATAAAGAAGCAATTAGAGGAGGCAGGCGCGTCAGTAGAAATTAAATAGTAGACGTTTTTCTATAACTGGAGTGCGGCAGCTTGATTCGGCTGGTGGTGGATTACCACCGGCCTTTTCCCGCTTGAGAATTTTTCGAAAGCTTCCTCGAATAACGGGCAATTCATTAGGAATATAAACGATATGGCATACTCTTTTACCGAAAAGAAACGTATTCGCAAGAATTTTGGAAAGCGCATCGAAGTACTTGATGTTCCCAATTTACTTGCAACCAAGATAGATTCCTATGTTAAGTTTTTGCAAGCTGATCGTAAGCCGAAGGATAGGAAAGATGAAGGTTTACAGGCAGCATTCAATTCGGTTTTCCCAATAGAAAGTCATTCCGGCTACGCAGTGCTCGAGTATGTTAATTATATTTTGGGGACGCCGACTTTCGATGTTAAAGAATGTCAACAGCGGGGTGCGACCTACTCTGCTCCAATCCGCGTTTTGGTGCGGTTAGTCATCTATGACAAGCAGGCTCCGGTTAAAGCCAAAGTCGTGAAGGACATCAGGGAGCAAGAAGTCTATATGGGTGAGTTACCGTTAATGACAAACACCGGGACTTTTGTCATAAACGGTACGGAACGGGTTATTGTTTCACAGTTACACCGCTCTCCTGGTGTATTTTTTGATCACGATAAAGGTAAAACCCACTCGTCAGGAAAGTTACTTTTTAATGCGCGGATAATTCCATACCGAGGGTCATGGTTGGATTTCGAGTTTGATCATAAAGACTGTGTCTTTGTGAGGATAGATAGGCGAAGGAAATTACCGGCAACCATACTACTGAAAGCACTAGGGTATGGGAACGTAGATATCGTTAAACTCTTTTTTGAAACCAATAAATTCACGTTGACTGATGACAAATTTTTGCTGGATCTGGTTCCTGACCGTTTGCGTGGGGAAGTAGCCGGTTTCGATATCAAAATTGATGGCGAAATTCTTGTTGAGAATGGCCGTCGAATAACTTCTAAACATATTCGTCAATTGGCTAAAGAAAAAATTAAGCAACTGACGGTTCCAGATGACTATTTCGATGGCAAAATACTAGCACATGACATCATTGATGAGTCATCTGGGGAAGTTATTGCCAATGTGAATGATGAAATTACCCAAGAACTGCTCGAAAGTATAAGGAAGGCTGGTATTACCGTCTTTGAAACTTTATATGTCAATGATTTGGACAGGGGTGCATATATTTCAAATGCAATGCGAATAGACACTACCAACTCAGAACTAGAGGCGCTTGTAGAAATATATCGGATGATGCGACCCGGGGAGCCACCCACTAAAGAGGTCGCTCAAAACTTGTTTAAGAATCTATTTTTCACTCCCGAGCGGTATGATCTTTCGGCTGTTGGGCGCATGAAGTTTAATCGACGTTTAGGTCGCAAGGAAACAACAGGAGAGGGAACTCTAAGTAAACAGGATATTATTGATGTGCTTGCCGAGCTAATTAATATTAGAAATGGTATCGGTTCCGTCGATGATATTGATCATTTGGGTAATCGACGAGTTCGGTCTGTTGGTGAAATGGTTGAAAACCAATTTCGAATTGGATTAGTGCGTGTGGAAAGAGCGGTTAAAGAGAGATTAACTTTAGCAGATTCTGAGGGTTTGATGCCCCAGGATATGATTAATGCTAAACCTGTATCTGCGGCTATCAAGGAGTTTTTTGGGTCAAGCCAGCTTTCCCAGTTTATGGACCAAAATAATCCATTGTCCGAAATTACCCATAAAAGGCGTGTATCGGCTCTTGGACCTGGAGGGTTGTCTCGAGAGCGCGCAGGTTTTGAGGTCAGAGATGTGCATGCGACCCATTATGGGCGGGTGTGTCCAATTGAAACACCTGAAGGACCAAATATTGGTTTGATTAATTCGATGGCTGTATATGCAAGGACTAATGAGTATGGTTTTTTAGAAACTCCCTACCGGAAGGTGGCGGACGGTCGAGTTACTGACCAGGTAATGTATCTCACAGCTATTGATGAGGGAAAGTATGTTATTGCACAGGCAAGCGCTGGCATCGGTGAAGATGGAGTGTTAATTGATGATCTGGTGACGTGTCGGAATAAAGATGAATTCACGATGGCAACACCAGATACAGTGCAGTTGATGGATATTTCTCCACGGCAGTGTGTTTCTGTCGCGGCCGCACTGATTCCTTTTTTAGAACATGATGATGCTAACAGAGCCTTGATGGGTTCAAATATGCAGCGGCAAGCGGTGCCTACGTTACGTGCTGATAAGCCCTTGGTCGGAACCGGGATAGAACGTACTGTAGCTGTAGATTCAGGGGTGACTGTAATCTCAACGCGTGGCGGTATTGTCGAGTCGGTGGATGCCTCTAGAGTAGTTGTACGTGTCGATGATGAGGAAGCGGAGGCTGGCGAACCGGGTGTAGATATCTATAGTCTAACCAAGTATACCCGTTCCAACCAAAATACCTGCATTAACCAGAAGCCGCTGGTAAAACTTGGAGATATTGTTCGAAAGGGGGATGTCCTCGCAGATGGGCCTTCAACCGATTTGGGTGAGCTTGCCTTAGGTCAAAATTTGTTAGTAGCGTTTATGCCGTGGTCAGGGTACAACTTTGAAGACTCAATCCTTATTTCTCAACGTGTCGTAAAGGAGGATCGATTTACTACGATTCATATCGAAGAACGCTCCTGTATCGCTCGTGATACCAAGCAGGGGCCAGAGGAAATTACGGCTGATATCCCTAATGTTGGTGAGGGCGCATTATCGAAGCTTGATGAGTCTGGCATTGTTTATATAGGCGCTGAGGTAAAAGCGGGAGATATACTGGTTGGTAAAGTTACGCCTAAAGGAGAATCTCAGCTTACCCCGGAGGAAAAACTCCTAAGGGCAATTTTTGGTGAAAAGGCTTCGGATGTTAAGGATACGTCGTTACGGGTTCCATCTGGTATGGAAGGTACGATAATTGATGTTCAAGTGTTTACCCGTGATGGTGTAAGGAAAGATGAACGCGCCGTGCAAATTGAGCAAGCGGAAATCGAACGCGCGGGAAAAGATGTATCTGATCTTCTTAGAATAGTTGAAGAGGATACCTATAGCCGTGTTGCGAAATTGTTGTTGGATCAAGCAGTTGAATCAGGGCCGAACGGCCTCCATACTGGGCATGTCGTAACGAAAGAGTATTTGGAAAGAGTAGAGAAAAAACAATGGTTTGCTATCCGTTTGGAGAACGAAGATCTAAATCTTCAGATTGAGGCCTTGGCAGGACAAATAGAAGAACAGCAACAGCTATTTCATGCTCGGTTCGAAGAAAAGAAGAACAAGATTGCTATGGGAGATGATCTGGCTCCCGGTGTCCTTAAAATTGTCAAGGTTTACCTTGCTGTAAGGCGTAGAATTCAACCGGGTGACAAAATGGCGGGACGCCATGGTAATAAAGGGGTGATATCAAGAATTGTTCCTGAAGAAGATATGCCTTATGAAAAAGATGGCACACCAGTCGATATTGTTTTGAATCCCTTAGGTGTACCCTCTCGTATGAATATAGGCCAAGTACTTGAAACTCATCTTGGGTGGGCGGCTAAGGGGCTAGGTAAAAAAATTGACCAAATGCTAGAAGCAAATGCAGAAATCCAAGAAATAAGATCATATTTAGATAAGATTTACAATGGTAGTGGGAAGAAGGAGGATCTTGATTCATTCAGTGACGCGGAGATTTTAGGATTGGCTTCTAACTTGACTGCGGGTGTGCCTCTTGCTACCCCGGTTTTTGATGGTGCTACGGAGGGGGAAATCAAATCCATGCTTAAATTGGCCGGTTTACCGGAAACTGGGCAGACACAATTATACGATGGTAGAACCGGAGACGCTTTCGAAAGACTGGTTACTGTAGGCTATATGTATATGTTGAAATTAAATCACCTTGTTGATGATAAAATGCATGCACGCTCAACTGGGCCCTATAGCTTGGTTACACAGCAACCATTGGGCGGTAAGGCGCAGTTTGGTGGGCAGAGGTTTGGAGAAATGGAGGTGTGGGCGTTGGAAGCGTATGGTGCAGCATTCACATTGCAGGAAATGCTGACCGTTAAATCAGATGATGTCGCAGGCCGGACAAAAATGTATAAAAATATTGTTGACGGCAATCATCAGATGGTTCCAGGAATGCCTGAGTCTTTTAATGTACTAATTA
Source organism: Methylococcales bacterium (assembly GCA_036480195.1). Taxonomy (GTDB): domain Bacteria; phylum Pseudomonadota; class Gammaproteobacteria; order Methylococcales; family JAZGGE01; genus JAZGGE01. The sequence goes on along the minus strand of JAZGGE010000046.1, from coordinate 8,802 downwards.
AAGAAATTAGGTCATTAGGTGTAAATATAGAATTTGAGAAGGAATGATTCCGTTATTAAGTCCCCTGACGGGATTGATCAACGGATAAAGGTAGGCTCGAAATAGTTACTGAGGAGATATGCCATTGAAAGATATACTTAAGTTTCTTAAGAAGCAAGGTCAGGTTGAGGATTTCGACGCTATAAGGATAGGGTTGGCATCACCGGATATGATACGGTCTTGGTCCTATGGTGAGGTAAAGAAGCCTGAGACGATTAATTACCGAACTTTCAAGCCAGAAAGGGATGGTTTATTTTGTGCCAAGATCTTTGGTCCAGTGCGCGACTACGAGTGTCTATGTGGAAAATATAAACGGCTAAAACACCGGGGTGTTATATGTGAGAAATGTGGCGTAGAAGTTACGCTTTCAAAGGTTCGCAGAGAACGAATGGCACATATTGAGCTCGCTAGTCCGGTGGCTCATATTTGGTTTCTGAAATCACTCCCTTCGCGGATAGCGCTTCTTCTTGATATGACCCTTCGAGAAATCGAGAGAGTGCTGTATTTCGAATCCTATGTAGTAATAGATCCAGGGATGACCCCTCTAGAGCTCTCGCAAACCCTTAGCGATGAGGAGTATTTAGAAAAAGTAGAAGAATACGGCGATGAGTTTGTGGCGAAAATGGGCGCGGAAGCCGTCTATGATCTTTTGAAAAATATGGATCTCAACAAAGAAGTCGCTAAGTTGCGGGAAGATGTTATTTCTACGCGGTCAGAAACAAAAATAAAAAAATTAACCAAGCGTCTGAAAGTCATAGAGGCGCTTGTAGAATCCGATAACCGTCCAGAATGGATGATCATGACCGTGCTTCCAATTCTTCCACCTGAACTTAGGCCATTGGTTCCGTTGGATGGCGGTCGATTTGCAACGTCTGATCTAAATGATCTATATCGCCGAGTTATTAATAGAAATAATCGTCTTAATAGACTATTAGATCTTAATGCACCAGACATTATAGTCCGCAACGAAAAAAGAATGTTGCAGGAATCTTCTGATGCTCTTCTGGATAATGGTCGGCGTGGACGGGCTATAACTGGAACTAATCGACGTCCACTGAAATCACTTGCTGACATGATAAAAGGGAAGCAAGGGCGTTTTCGCCAAAATCTTCTGGGGAAGCGCGTTGATTACTCAGGTCGTTCAGTTATTGTGGTTGGGCCTACCCTAAAACTCCACCAATGTGGCTTACCTAAAAAAATGGCTTTGGAGTTATTCAAGCCGTTCATTTTCAGCAAACTTCAGATGCGGGGTCTTGCAACAACAATCAAAGCTGCTAAAAAAATAGTGGAGCGAGAGGGTGCGGAAGTTTGGGATATTCTAGAGGAAGTGATTCGGCAGCATCCAATATTGCTCAATCGTGCACCAACCTTGCACAGGCTAGGAATCCAAGCATTTGAGCCCTTATTGGTTGAAGGAAAGGCTATTCAATTACATCCGTTAGTATGCAGTGCCTTTAACGCTGATTTTGATGGTGATCAAATGGCTGTGCATGTGCCTCTGTCTTTGGAAGCTCAGTTAGAGGCCCGGGGGTTGATGATGGCTACCAATAATATTCTTTCACCCGCCAATGGTGAGCCCATTATTAATCCAACTCAAGACGTGGTGCTGGGACTCTATTACATGAGCCGTGAAGCTACGAATGGGCTGGGTGAAGGGATGGTTTTTATCGATGTTGATGAAGTATGTCGGGCCTTACAAAGTAATGCTCTCCACATACATTCAAAAATTCAACTACGGATTCAAGAGAACATCAAAAGTGAAGGGAAAGAGGAAGGAAAGTCATTTCGCCGTGTAGAAACAACCGCTGGGCGGGCAGTTATCTGGTCTATTGTTCCAGAAGGTCTATCATTTGATCTAATAAATCAAGATATGACAAAAAAAGTCATATCGAACTTGATCAATGTATGCTATAGAACGTTAGGTGTAAAAGATTCTGTGGTATTTGCCGACCAATTGATGTATCTAGGATTTACTTACGCAACTAAAGCAGGGGTTTCTATTGGGTTCGAAGATATGGTTGTCCCAGATAAAAAAGCCAACATAATTCATCTGGCTGAGCAAGAAGTTAAGGAAATTCAAAGCCAGTATGTGTCTGGTTTGGTTACGGATGGAGAGCGATACAACAAGGTCGTGGATATTTGGTCCCATGCAAACGATCAGGTTGCTAAAGTTATGATGGATGGTCTTGGTGTCGAGAATACAACTAATGCGGACGGGGAAACCGTGCAGCAAAAGTCATTTAATTCAATATTTATGATGGCTGACTCTGGTGCGAGAGGGTCTGCGGCTCAAATTCGGCAATTGGCAGGAATGCGTGGACTGATGGCGAAGCCGGATGGATCAATTATTGAAACTCCTATTACAGCAAACTTTCGTGAGGGATTAGATGTACTTCAATACTTTATCTCTACCCATGGTGCGCGAAAAGGTTTAGCGGATACAGCCCTTAAGACCGCGAATTCAGGCTACTTGACCCGGCGTCTCGTCGATGTGGCGCAGGACTTAGTAGTAACTGAAGAAGATTGTGGTACCGATGAAGGAATTGTCTTGACCCCGTTAATCGAAGGGGGGGACGTAGTAGAGCCGTTAGCAGAAAGAGTTCTTGGTCGTGTTTTAGCAACGGATGTTATCAGTCCCATAAAGCAGGAAGTTGTTGTAATGGCGGGTACACTACTTGATGAGACTCAGGTTGATCTGTTAGAAGAGGCGAGTATTGATACTGTTAGGGTTAGATCGGTGATTACTTGCAGCAGTCGGGCTGGTATCTGTGCATCTTGTTATGGGAGGGATCTTGGTCGAGGACACAGGGTTAATTTGGGAGAAGCCATTGGTGTTATTGCGGCGCAGTCGATTGGCGAGCCAGGAACGCAACTGACGATGCGGACCTTCCATATTGGTGGTGCAGCATCCCGTTCAGCATCTATAAGTAATGTCGAAGTCAAGTCAGCAGGTACAATAAAATTATCTAATCTCAAGAGTGTCAATAATAAAGAGGGAAACTTGGTTGCGGTATCAAGATCCGGTGAAGTCAGTGTTATTGATGACTATGGCAGAGAGCGGGAACGTTATAAGATTCCTTATGGTGCTGTGCTGTCTGTAGAAGAAGGACGTGCGGTCAATGCGGGTGAAATCATTGTCAATTGGGATCCACATACCCACCCAGTTATCACAGAAGTTGAAGGGGTTATTCAGTTAACAGATTTTGTTGAAGGATTAACGGTGCAACAGCAATCAGATGAAGTTACGGGTTTGAGTTCTGTGGTCGTGATTGATCCCAAGCAACGGGCGAGTGCCGGCAAGGAGCTGCGCCCTATGGTTAAACTGTTCGATGAGGAAGGAAAGGATGTTTTGATACCTGGAACGGATATTGCCGCGCAGTACTATCTACCGGCTGGAGCAGTTGTAGGTATTGCTGATGGTCAACCTGTTAAGGTTGGGGATGTTTTGGCGAGGATACCTCAAGAGTCGAGCAAGACAAGAGATATTACCGGTGGATTGCCGCGGGTGGCAGATTTGTTCGAAGCTAGGAAAACAAAAGATCCTGCACTTCTTGCGGAGGCGACAGGGACAATTGGTTTTGGTAAGGAAACTAAAGGTAAGCAAAGAATCGTGATAACTGATGTTGAGGGTGTACAACATGAAATCCTAATTCCGAAATGGCGCCATGTTACTGTCTTTGAGGGAGAAAGTGTGGAACGAGGCGAGACTATTGCAGAAGGGGAATTAACACCGCAAGATATACTTCGCCTTCGAGGTATACCTGAACTAGCTTCTTATCTTGTCAATGAAATTCAAGATGTTTATCGTTTGCAAGGAGTAAAGATAAACGATAAACATATCGAAGTGATCATTCGTCAAATGCTGCGGAAAATCGAAATTACTGAGCCAGGAGAGACTGCTTTTCTCAAAGGCGAGCAGGTCGAAAGGATCCGGTTTCTGGAGGAGAATGAGAAAGTTGAGGCCGAAAAAAGAATACCAGCAGTTGGTGAGCCAGTGCTCTTAGGTATTACGAAGGCGTCATTGTCTACTGAATCATTTATTTCTGCTGCTTCGTTCCAGGAAACAACACGTGTGTTAACAGAAGCCGCGGTTCGCGGATTGAGTGATAGTCTCCATGGTTTGAAAGAAAACGTGATTGTCGGACGGCTAATACCTGCTGGCACGGGGTTTGACTACCACAAAGATCGTAGACGCAAGAGGGAAATGGGTGAGATCGTACAGGAAGGTGAAGTAGGTGTCGATGCCGGCGAAGTAGAAGAGGCATTAAAGCAGGCATTAAATACATAGCTTTTAAGCAGAGTACGGTTAATTCTTACATTAAAAGCTGTGTTCTATCTGTCGAGGGAAAGCCGTCGCATTTCGAATGCGTTTTATGGTTTTCTACTTGCTAAGTTTATTTCAATATTCGTAGGAACGATGCTTGACTGATGCAAGTTTTAATTCTATTATAGGCGGCTCAGGTTTAGTCCAAGAGAGGTTGGGCTGGGCAACAATTAATTTTAAATTTCTAGCCGGATTGCTATAGGTTAAAGATGAGTAAATCGGAACGAAAAAGATGACAACAATAAACCAACTGGTTAGGAAGTCACGACTAAAAAAGAAGGGAAAAAGTAACGTGCCGGCTTTGGATGCATGCCCTCAGAGGCGTGGCGTGTGCACTCGTGTTTATACGACAACACCTAAGAAGCCTAATTCTGCATTGCGGAAGGTGGCTCGTGTTAGGCTTACAAATGGATCTGAAGTAACTAGCTATATTGGGGGGGAAGGGCACAATCTTCAGGAACACTCAGTTGTATTGATACGTGGCGGACGAGTAAAGGATTTGCCAGGTGTACGATATCATACCGTGAGGGGTAGCCTAGATACTTCAGGCGTAGAAAGCCGAAGACGAGGTCGCTCAAAATATGGTGCGAAAAAGCCAAAAACCTAGGGTTAAAGAATATCGAGTCAGGTTAATAAAATGTCAAGAAGAAGAGCTGCTGAAAAAAGAACTATCATTCCTGATCCTAAGTACGGTAATAGAGTTCTTGCCAAGTTTATGAATATGGTGATGGTGGATGGGAAAAAATCAATTGCTGAAAAAATAATTTATGGGGCTCTCACTACGATAGAAGGGAAGGGCAACGAAGATCCCGTCATTATTCTGGATAAAGCACTTGAGAATGTTCAACCCATCGTTGAGGTTAAATCTCGGCGTGTGGGGGGGGCGACATACCAAATCCCCATTGAGGTTAGACCGGCCAGAAGAATAACTCTAGCAATGCGTTGGATTATTGACGCAGCTCGAAAGCGATCTGAAAAATCGATGCCATTGAGATTGGCTGGGGAGTTGTTAGACGCATCAGAAAGTCGTGGGGCTGCCGTGAAAAAGCGGGAAGATACACACCGAATGGCGGAAGCGAACAAAGCTTTTTCCCACTACCGCTGGTAAATACCGTAAGTTTGAAAGGTGGGACGTACTACACCAATTGACCGATATCGGAATATCGGCATTATGGCTCACATTGATGCGGGCAAGACAACAACAACAGAAAGGATCCTGTTTTATACGGGGGTTTCCCATAAGATTGGGGAAGTACATGACGGAGCTGCAACAATGGACTGGATGCAGCAAGAACGAGAACGTGGTATTACTATTACTTCCGCAGCAACCACGTGTTACTGGAAGGGAATGCGGGGTCAGTATCCGGAATACCAGATAAACATTATCGATACCCCTGGGCATGTCGATTTTACTATCGAAGTCGAAAGGTCTTTGAGAGTACTGGATGGCGCAATAGCAGTATTTTGTGCTGTTGGTGGGGTTGAGCCCCAGTCGGAAACAGTCTGGCGGCAGGCTGACAGATACAAAGTGCCAAGAATGGCCTTTATCAATAAAATGGATCGAACAGGGGCTGATTTCCTTCGCGTGGTCGAGCAGATTGCTGAAAGGCTGGGAGGTAATGCTTTGCCGATTCAAGTGCCCATAGGCAGCGAAGAAAACTTCAAAGGGGTTGTAGATTTACTCTCTATGAAGGCCATATATTGGGATGAGGAATCCCAAGGGATCCATTTTGAGCAAGCCGATATCCCCGAAGGGATACTTTCTGACTGTGTGGAGTGGCGGGAAAAAATGGTCGAAGCTGCGGCTGACGCGAATGAGGTTTTAATGGACAAATACCTCGAAGTAGGTCGGCTTTCTTCTGAGGAAATAATGGAAGGTATTAGGCTGCGGACGCTAGCTAACGAAATTGTCCCGACGCTTTGTGGAAGTGCTTTTAAGAATAAAGGGGTGCAGGCAGTGCTCGACGGTGTGGTTGATTATTTGCCGTCGCCAACCGATGTTGATGCAGTCAAGGGGATTGTTGATAGTACTAATGAAAGCATAGAAACGCGTTTTTCGGATGACAATGCACCCTTCTCTGCGCTGGCATTTAAAATAGCTACCGATTCATTTGTCGGGATGCTCACTTTTTTTAGAGTGTATTCAGGTGTCCTTCGGTCAGGGGATGCTGTATATAACTCTACTAGAGGAAAAAGGGAGCGTGTCGGACGAATCGTACAGATGCACGCAAATAACCGAGAGGAAATTAAGGAAGTGCGTGCTGGTGATATAGCGGCGGCTATCGGTCTTAAAGATATTACGACGGGCGATACCCTCTGCGATTTGTCGTCAGTCATAGTATTGGAGCGAATGGATTTCCCGGAGCCTGTAATATCAGTGGCGGTCGAGCCGAAGACGGTTGGCGACCAAGAGAAAATGAGTGTGGCCCTTGGTAAGCTTACACAAGAAGACCCGTCGTTCAAAGTTCATACTGATGAGGAATCGGGGCAAATTATTATCTCAGGTATGGGGGAGCTACATCTTGAAATCATTGTTGACAGGATGAAGCGTGAATTCAGCGTGGAGGCGAACGTCGGTACGCCTCAAGTAGCTTATCGGGAAACAATAACGGAAACTGTGCAACAGGAGGCAAAGTTCATTCGACAAACCGGCGGGCGAGGTCAATACGGTCATGTCTGGTTACGGCTTGAACCAATGGAAGTTGGAAGTGGTTATGAATTTGTCAATGGAATTGTTGGAGGAATTGTGCCTAAGGAGTACATTCCAGCAATTGATAAGGGAATAGAGGAACAAATGAAAAATGGGGTTATTGGAGGATACCCGGTGGTTGACGTTAAGGTCACGCTTTATGATGGTTCATATCATGACGTCGATTCGAATGAGATGGCCTTTAAGATAGCGGGTTCAATGTGCTTTAAAGAAGGAGCGTTAAATGCCTCTCCAGTTTTGCTTGAACCCATCATGAAGGTAGAGGTGGTTACACCCGAAGCGCACATGGGTGATGTTGTCGGAGATCTTAATAGACGCAGGGGAGTAGTACAAGGACTGGAGGATACGCCATCAGGTAAAGTCGTCCAGTGTGAGGTGCCTCTTTCCGAAATGTTCGGATACTCGACAGATCTTCGATCTGCAACCCAAGGGCGTGCGACCTATAGCATGCAATTTGAGAAATATAGCGAAGCACCTTCAAAAATAGCGGAAGGTATCATCAATAGAGCCTTGTGATTTGGATTAAAAGAGAGACGGATAATGTCTAAAGAGAAATTTGAGCGTACCAAGCCACATGTAAACGTAGGAACGATTGGTCATGTCGACCATGGCAAGACGACGTTAACGGCGGCATTAACAAAAACGATGGCCGAGAACCATGGCGGTGAGTTTCGGGCCTATGATCAAATAGACAATGCCCCTGAGGAGCGGGAGCGAGGGATAACCATCGCGACGGCTCACGTGGAATATGAGTCACCGAATCGTCACTACGCTCACGTGGATTGTCCGGGTCACGCGGATTATGTTAAGAATATGATTACAGGTGCTGCGCAGATGGATGGTGCGATACTGGTCTGTTCGGCTGCAGACGGTCCAATGCCACAAACGCGGGAGCACATTTTGCTTGCCCGTCAGGTCGGTGTCCCCTACATCGTAGTTTACCTTAATAAGGCGGATATGGTAGATGATGAAGAGCTGGTAGAGTTGGTAGAGATGGAAGTCCGAGAGTTGCTTGACAGTTATGAATTTCCGGGTGATGACACGCCGGTAATTATTGGTTCAGCGTTGAAGGCATTGGAAGGTGATACCAGTGAAATAGGTGTACCGTCAATAATTAAGCTGGTTGAAGCAATGGACAGCTACATTCCGCAACCGGACCGACCCGTAGATCTGGATTTTTTGATGCCGATAGAAGATGTGTTTTCGATATCGGGTCGGGGAACAGTCGTGACGGGTCGAGTAGAGCGAGGGAAGGTTGTCGTTGGTGAAGAAATAGAGATTGTTGGAATAAAGGACACGACAAAGACGATCTGTACGGGAGTGGAGATGTTTCGCAAGTTGTTGGATGAAGGTGTTGCGGGTGATAACCTTGGGGTATTGCTCCGGGGTACGAAGCGAGAAGAGGTGGAGCGTGGTCAAGTTCTGGCGAAGCCGGGATCGATAACACCGCACACTCATTTTGAAGCGGAGATTTATGTATTGTCGAAAGATGAAGGGGGGCGACATACCCCGTTTTTCAATGGTTACCGACCACAATTTTATTTCCGGACGACGGATGTGACTGGTGCGGTAGATTTACCCTCGGGAGTTGAGATGGTGATGCCGGGCGATAATGTTAAAGTTGTAGTGAAGTTGTTGGCACCGATCGCGATGGAAGATGGATTGCGTTTTGCGGTGCGTGAAGGCGGACGAACTGTAGGTGCAGGGGTCGTCTCAAAAATTATTGAGT
>JAZGGE010000045.1:0-7214 GCA_036480195.1 Methylococcales bacterium | reverse complement strand
GGAGCTATCGGAACTATCGGAACTATCGGAGCTATCGGAACTATCGGAGCTATCGGAACTATCGGAGCTATCGGAACTATCGGAACTATCGGAGCTATCGGAACTATCGGAGCTATCGGAACTATCGGAGCTATCGGAACTATCGGAACTATCGGAACTATCGGAGCTATCGGAGCTATCGGAACTATCGGAGCTATCGGAACTATCGGAGCTATCGGAGCTATCGGAGCTATCGGAACTATCGGAGCTATCGGAACTATCGGAGCTATCGGAACTATCGGAGCTATCGGAACTATCGGAGCTATCGGAGCTATCGGAACTATCGGAATCATCGGAATCATCGGAATCACCGGAATCACCGGAATCACCGGAATCACCGGAATCACCGGGATCACCGGAATCACTGGAATTATCGGAATTATCGGAATCACCAGCGTCGTCGGGATCACTCGCAGAAATGCGCGCAACACTCAGCGCACGAAGCATAGACTCTTTCGCGATCTTTGTAGCACTTTTATAACTGTAAGGCAGCTCCGCCAGCATCTGTTTCGCCAGTTTAAAAGTTGGGTCTATTTCAACAGCCTGTTTGCACTTTGTCCGCGCTTTTGCATAATTTTCATGATCAATATAATCAAAACATCGACTAAGGGCATAGAATGCTTCCAGGCTTGTGGTCGGATACTCATCGATGCGGGCCTTTAGATTAGGAGACAACTGGCTCCTATCAATTCCGGTTTGCTGCAGAATTTGATAAACCAACGACTTTTGCAGCTTAAAAAGCTCTGAGAGTTTGCCTGCTTCTTGAGTCGCTCCCAGTCCAGAGCCATCACTGGAAAAAAAAGCTGAGTTGATGGTTAACTGGTCATCTTGCTCTCGAGCAAATACAGATGACACACTGATTATCAGAATGACGAACGCCACGAAAATATTTAATGCCTGCCTCACTGCCCATTCCTTTTTCATTTCAAATCCTTTTTCACGCCGATTTTGACAAATCACTGCCACCATTTAAAACTTGAGTCTATGGAGGTGTTAACACCTCTTTTTATCTGCATTCCCTTACGCAATTGCGTTATGATGAGATGGTTGATCTTTCAGCTATTCCCCAACTAACCGTACTCAATCTGACATACTTTAGAAAATTCAGCAAGTGAACTATTTAACAGATTTTTTTAAGCGTTTATTGTTTAGCACCCCGCCAAAACAATACTAAATGGAATACTAGACGCTAAATGAAAAATTCAAACACTCACGTAGTCACCCAAATAAATCCCGAAACAATAGGTAAGTACCAGATCTTATCAATGCTGGATAAAGGTGGAATGGGGATTGTTTATAAGGCCTATGATCCTGATATGAAGCGTCATTTAGCTATCAAAATTATTCGGCAGGAGATGTTTGCCGATGCAGAAGATCTTCCCATTGCTCGTTTTAAAGCAGAAGCTGAATCAGCTGGCCGACTAATCCACAACAATATCGTCGCCACATATGAGTACAGTCAGCGGCAGAATTTTTTTTATATCGCAATGGAGCTCGTTGAGGGACGGTCTTTAAAACAAATTTTTGATAATGATGAGCGTTTTTCTTTGTCAAAAGCTATAAAAATCCAGTATCAACTTCTTGATGCTCTTGATTATATGCATCGCCATGGTGTAATCCATCGTGATATTAAACCGGCTAACATCCTGATCAGGGATGACGGTACTGTAAAGATCACAGATTTTGGAATCGCCCATTTGGATACATCTTCACTCACCAATATTGGCGATATCATGGGGACACCGGGATACACAGCGCCCGAACAGTGGCAGGGACTTCCAGTAGACGAACGGACGGATATTTTTTCTGCGGGGGTAATTTTTTATCAGCTTTTGACGGGCGAAAAACCCTTTGCCGGGAAATCACATCAAACCGCAATGCACACTGTTTTGCATACGGATCCGATTTCACCGTCTGAACTGAATAATTGTCTGCCTAAAGAAATTGATGCGGTCGTTAATAAAGCATTCCAAAAAAGACCTGATAATCGATTCCGATCGGCCAAGGAGTTTTTGGAAAATTTGCGGATAAATTATGAGGCATCACAGACCGGCAACCCCCCAAAAAGGCCTCAAAACAAGAAAAAGTTAGTTTCTTTAAGCTTATTATTCTTATTCCTTACAGGAATCATTGTTTTCTTTAGCGCCTATTGGTGGCTCTCAGTGAGACATCAACAATCCCTTCCCGCAACTGACGTCACCCCCGATTCTGGCCATTCGCAAAAAGCTTATGGATCTATTGAGGTCAAGTCGACCCCATCTGGGGTCATGGTATTACTAAACAACAGTACTCTGCTAGGAACAACTCCACTCACAGTCGATTTGCCACCTGGTCAGTACAATATCCTATTAAACAAAGAAGGGTTTCATGGATTTGAAGCCAGTATTGAGATAAAAAGCGAAACCAAGATCCCTCTTAATGTAGTGTTGATAGAGAAGAAAAGACCCACAGGCAAAGTTGGCCCGTTGTCGAAACCCTCAAAATGAAGATATAGAAAGTAAATGGAATTTCGACATAAATTGATAGAGATAGTCCTTATTTTCATTTTTTTCTGGCTATTGACGGGGTGTGCAACCGCTCCCAGCAACCCCGGCAATATTTGTACAATCTTTAGTGAGAAGGATGATTGGTATGATGATGCTATGGATTCCTATGAAAAGTGGGGGATTCCGGTGCCGGTACAAATGGCGATTATTCATCAGGAATCACGTTTTCGATCAGATGCTCAACCCCCTCGAAAACGCTTTTTAGGCTTCATCCCCACATTCAGACCTTCTACTGCCTATGGTTACCCTCAAGCTCTTGATAGCACGTGGGCACAATACATTGAGGAAACAGGAAATTCGGGAGCAGATCGGGATGATTTTGAAGACGCGACTGATTTTGTTGGATGGTACGGAACCGTAAGCCATAGAAAACTACGGATTTCCAAAGCGGATGCCTATCGGCAGTATTTGGCCTACCATGAAGGACAATCAGGCTATCGTCGGCGATCCTACAATAAAAAGCAATGGTTGATGAAAATCGCCCGGAAGGTGGATAGAAGGGCAAAGACGTACCGTAAACAAATAGCCCGATGTAAAGACGGAATGGAAAGAAGCTGGTGGTAATGATGATGTTTTCACAGTCGCTGTAACCGTTCCAACTCCGCCTCACTAAAACCCGCAGCCCGGCGTAGCTCAAGATTAAAAGGCCCGCGAACTTTGGTGCGTAAATACTGATCTATCATCTGGAAATATGTATCTTCCGAATCAACTTTGCGTTTTTCACAAAGCGTTTTAAACCAACGGGAGCCAATCTCAACATGTCCCACTTCATCCCTTAAAATGCGGGTTAGCACTTTGGCGCTGGGAATATCGCCATGCTGAATCAACTTATCAATCATCGCTGGTGTTACATCCAATCCTCTGGCTTCCATGCATCGTGGAACGATGGCCAGACGAACCAAAACGTCATGCGAACTATCAACTGCCACTTCCCACAAGCCGTCATGGGCAGGTAAATCTCCATAGTCCAATTCGTAATCCTTTAGCCTTTCGCGAACCATTGAGAAGTGTAAAAATTCCTCGCTGGCTACTTTCAGCCAATCCTTATAGAACTCTATAGGTAGCGACCGGAAACGGTAAATGATATCCCAGGCCAGCAAAATTGCGGTAAACTCGATATGGGCAATAGCGTGAAGAAGGGCAATTCGTCCGTCCTGGGTGGCAAGAGTACGCCGAGGTAATTCCCTTGGGTTAATCAATACGGGCTGTTCAGGAAATCGTACCTTTACAATCGAATCAGGCGGTATTTGGTCGTCGTTGAAATCCAATTGCCCTGATTGGGAGAGTGTCCCGGCCTTTTTTGTTATTGCACCCTTCTCCGCAATCGTCGTTGCTACAAGACAACTCTCTGCCAGTTCAAACAAATTTTCCATGGACTAAAGTAACTTATGCCACCTCAGTCATCACTAAACTGTCTGCGGTTTTTCGAAAGCTCTCGATCTCGTTGAAATTAAGGTACCGGTAGGTGTCCTCTGCCAGGGTGTCGATTTTCCGCGCATATTTCATATATTCTTCAACCGTGGGGATTTTTCCTAAAATGGAACATACGGCAGCTAACTCCGCTGATGCCAGAAACACATTGGCACCTTTACCCAACCGGTTTGGGAAATTACGCGTCGATGTGGAAACTACGGTAGAGTTATCTGCCACTCGTGCCTGATTCCCCATACACAAGGAACAGCCCGGCATTTCTGTTCTCGCGCCAACTCGTCCGAATATGTTGTAGTACCCTTCTTCTTTTAGCTGATGTTCATCCATTTTGGTCGGTGGGCAGACCCAGAGCTTCGTTGGCAGCAAGCCACTAAACTGGTCAAGGAGCTTTCCTGCTGCTCGAAAATGGCCAATATTAGTCATGCACGAACCGATAAAAACCTCGTCAATTTGCGTTTGGGCAACGGCTGAAAGGGTTTTAACGTCATCGGGGTCATTAGGACATGCCAGCAAGGGCTCAGTAATCTCGTTCAGATCAACTTCTATCACTTCCGTATAATGGGCGTTAGCGTCCGGTTTCATCAAAACCGGGTTTTTCTGCCATGCTTCCATTGCCAGGATTCGTCTTTCCAGAGTACGGGGATCACCATAACCTTCAGAAATCATCCATTTTAAAAGAACAATGTTGGAATTGAGATATTCTTTAATAGGTTCTTCATCCAATAGAATCGTACAACCGCCTGCGGAACGTTCTGCGGATGCATCGGATATTTCAAAGGCCTGTTCAACCTTGAGGTCGGGCAAACCTTCAATTTCGAGGATTCGACCAGAGAAAATATTCTTCTTACCTTTCTTTTCAACAGTGAGTAAACCGCGCTGAATCGCAGCGTAAGGAATTGCATTGACTAAATCCCTAAGCGTTATTCCTGGCTGCATTTCACCGGAAAATCTCACCAGAACAGACTCAGGCATATCCAACGGCATAACGCCCGTTGCAGCGGCGAATGCAACCAATCCGGAACCCGCAGGAAATGAGATGCCCATGGGAAAACGGGTATGGGAGTCACCACCCGTTCCTACAGTATCCGGCAGTAGCATTCTGTTCAACCAGGAGTGAATAATGCCATCTCCAGGGCGCAGAGAAACACCGCCTCTATTCTGGATGAAATCAGGAAGTGTATGCTGGGTTTCGATATCCACCGGCTTGGGGTACGCTGCAGTATGACAGAATGACTGCATGACCAAATCGGCAGAGAAACCCAGACAGGCCAAGTCTTTTAATTCATCGCGAGTCATAGGCCCGGTGGTATCCTGGGAACCTACGGTTGTCATGTGCGGCTCGCAATAGGTTCCAGGACGAATACCTTTGACACCACACGCTTTACCAACCATTTTTTGAGCTAAGGTAAAGCCTGAATTCGATTCACTTTTGCTGTCAGGTAGACGAAAAACATTGGAAGCTTCAAGGCCTAAGGCTTTCCGTGCACGATCTGTCAGTCCTCGTCCGATAATCAATGGAATACGGCCACCGGCCTGGACTTCATCAAGAATCACATTAGTTTTAAGCTCAAATTCCGCCAGAGTTTCATCAGTATCGTGTTGTTTTACGATACCTTCATAGGGATAAATATCGATGATATCCCCCATTTTCATTCCGGTGACATCGCATTCAAAGGGCAGAGCCCCGGAGTCTTCCATGGTATTAAAAAAGATGGGGGCGATATTGCCGCCGATACAAACTCCACCTGCTCGCTTGTTGGGAACATGGGGAATATCGTCTCCCATAAACCAGAGCACTGAATTGGTCGCTGATTTCCGTGATGAGCCTGTTCCCACCACGTCGCCTACATAGGCAACAGTAAATCCTTTTTTCTTTAATTCTTCGATCTGCTGTTCCGCATCGGTGATTCCCTCCCGTGGAATTTTTAACATCGATTTGGCATGCAGGGGAATATCGGGGCGTGACCAAGCTTCCGTCGCTGGTGAAAGGTCGTCAGTATTGGTTTCTCCCACCACCTTAAATACGATTACTGTTAATTTTTCAGGCAATTTTGGCCGACTGGTGAACCATTCGGCCTCTGCCCATGCTGTCATGACCTGAGTCGCAAATTGATTCCCGGCTTTTGCCTTTTCTTCTACATCATGAAAGGCGTCGAACATCAGTAAGGTGTGAGAAAGACCCTTAACTGCAATGGGGGCGAGTGTATCGTTTTCCAATAATTCAATCAGTGGCGTAATATTGTATCCCCCAGCCATTGTCCCCAGGAGTTCGGTAGCCATTTCTGGGGTGAGTATTGGCGAATTGGTCTCTCCCTTTGCAACCGCTGCAAGAAAACCGGCTTTCACATAGGCTGCCTCATCAACGCCGGGGGGGATCCGGTTGCTGAGTAAATCCAAAAGAAAATCTGATTCACCGACGGGAGGCTCTTTAATGAGTACTACTAATTCCGCCACTTGATCAGCATTCAGGGGTTTCGGCACGACACCTTGTGCGGCCCGTTCTTCAACGTGCTTGCGATATTCTTCCAACATTGTGTTTCCCACTTAATCCAGCAATAATAGGTTATACCTTTCGCATTCAAGAATACCCATTTTCAGCATGCTTCTTTTCACAAAGAGCGTCGTTGTAGAAGCTTGAAAGAGATGACGTTCCTGCGCTTCTACGCCTAGCCCTCTGCGAAAATATACTCACTCAAAACGGGCATTCTTGAACGCAAAAGGTATATTCTACGCGACACGCGGGTAAACTGAAATCACGATTTATTTCCATGACGATATCCTTCTACAGTCACGCTACCTTCTTTCAGCACGATACTGGCCCAGAGCATCCGGAAAGTTCCGATAGGCTCAGAGCTATAACCAGAGCGCTGGAAACACCGGAGTTTGCCACTTTAGTGCGAAAGGATGCGCCTCTTGGTGATGCAAAACAAATCCGACTCATCCACCCACAACACTATATCGACCGGATTTTCGGTGCCATGCCCGATCATGGAAGCAACTTTATTGATGGGGACACAATTGTATCTCCAGCTTCCGGTGAAGCAGCACTACATGCAGTAGGTGCTGTTTGTGCAGCGGTCGATTCAGTATTTAGCAAACAAGTCGATAACGCCTTCTGCGCGGTTCGACCGCCGGGGCATCATGCCGAACCCACTCAGGCTATGGGTTTTTGCCTTTTTAACAATATCGCCATCGCCG
>JAZGGE010000044.1:0-9244 GCA_036480195.1 Methylococcales bacterium | reverse complement strand
ATGTGTCTGGGAGCCATATTCTGGGCTCGCATCGACACGGTTTATTACGGGGCAACCGAGGACGACGCCGCCAGAGGCGGATTTGATGATCACCGTTTTCATGAAATGATACGGAAAAATAGCGATGACCTGATCCTCAAACAGATCGATCATGAAGCCAGCGCCAAAATTTTTGACCAATGGCTCGGTAAAGCTGATCGAAAACTCTACTAACAATCTCCCAGTCGGCTATAGGAATGTTGCTCATTCCTATGACAGGAGGCAGTCCAAGAATAGAAAACCTCCTAACGGACTTCGACCAATGTCCCTACTTCAATCCAACGGCTTAATCGGTCTACTTGTTGATTGGTAAGAGCAACGCATCCTCGCGTCCAATTATACTTACGATGAACCTTGGTATTGCCTTTTCCTAAACCATGGATACCCAATTGGCCACCCAGCGGCGTATTTTGCCGAGGTCGCAATTCATTAAAGGCAGCACGCAACAGAGCACGAAAGGTTGTCGTCGTAATAATACCCGCATAATAACCCCGTTTCGCATCATTAATAGACGGATAATTAAACCCAAAAAATCGATTAAACCTGCTTTTGCTATTGATCCATCCGATTCGATATTTTCCAAGAGGTGTTTTTCTGTCTCCCCGTAATTTTTCTCTGGTCGTTCCTTTCTGTCCTATGGCAATATTTTTAAACACATCCACTGGGTGATCGCCATGCATCACGGAAAGTGTTCCAAGATCTGTTTCGACTAACAGCCAAACGGGGTCTTTCGCTTCTGCAAATGGGCCATAGACTATCATCCCTATTACTAATAATAAGAGAGCATTGCTTCTTACCAGAAAAAAAGTTATACAATGGCGCACGCAGGAATTCTCCATCAAATTTGAAATAAAATGACATGCAAATAGAAACTCGATCGACTAAACCGTTTTCTGATCAAAACCCCGGAACCTCCGGTCTACGTAAAAAAGTCCGGGTTTTCCAACAACAAAACTACCTTGAGAACTTCGTACAATCCATTTTCGACAGTTTGGACGACTTACAAGGTAAAACGCTTGTAATAGGCGGTGACGGTCGTTATTACAATCGTCAGGCAATCCAGACAATCCTAAAAATGGCGGCTGCCAACGGTTTTGGAAAAGCATTAGTCGGTCGAAACGGAATATTTTCCACCCCGGCAGCTTCTTGCATCATCCGGAAATACCAGGCGATTGGGGGTATTATTCTCTCTGCCAGTCACAACCCCGGAGGTCCGAAAAATGATTTTGGGATCAAATACAACACCGACAACGGCGGTCCAGCGTCGGAGCATTATACCAAAGCATTTTACAAAAGAAGTCTGGAACTAGAGAAGTATTTCATTCTTGATACTGAAGATGTCGACCTTGATCACCTTGGCGAACAACAGCTGGGTAATATGACCATAGCGGTTATTGATCCGGTATCAGATTACGCACAGTTGATGGCCGAAATTTTCGACTTCGATCTGATCCGAAAATCGATTCAGAACCAAGATCTTTCGATTTGCTTCGATGCAATGCATGCTGTAAATGGGCCTTATGCCCATGCGATTCTTGGTAGTCAATTGGGGGTTTCCCACGAATCATTGATCAATGCCGAACCCAAGGAGGATTTTGGCGGCGGACACCCTGACCCCAATTTAGCCCACGCGCATGAACTTGTGGAAATAATGTACTCCGACAAGGCGCCCACTCTTGGAGCTGCTTCCGATGGTGACGGTGATCGCAATATGATCCTGGGACAGAATTTTTTCGTTACGCCCAGCGACAGTTTAGCCGTCTTAGCTGCTAACGCACAGCATATTCCAGGTTACAAAACCGGCTTGGCAGGGATTGCCCGCTCGATGCCGACCAGTCAAGCACCGGATCGCGTCGCCAAAAGTTTAGGTATTGAATGCTACGAAACCCCAACCGGATGGAAATTTTTCGGAAATCTTCTGGATGCGAACAAAATCACCCTCTGTGGTGAAGAAAGCTTTGGCACGGGTTCTAACCATGTCCGCGAAAAAGATGGCCTCTGGGCAGTATTGTTCTGGTTGAATTTGGTCGCAGTACGGCGTCAGTCTGTAGCCGAGATTGTTCATGAACATTGGCGTCAATATGGCCGTGATTTTTACTCGCGCCACGACTATGAAGCTGTCGATAGCAAGATAGCGGCAGGCATTATGGATCACTTAATTGAGCAACTAGCGACGTTGCCAGGCCAGCCATTCGGAGAATATATAGTTAAATTTGCAGATCAGTTCAGCTATCTCGATCCTGTCGACGGCAGCCTCACTGAACGGCAAGGGATACGCATCCGTTTCGAAAACGGCGCGCGTCTTATTTTCAGGCTTTCCGGTACGGGTACTGAAGGGGCAACACTTCGAATCTATCTGGAACGATTCGAATCTGATCCATCAAAACATGATCAGGATACCCAAGCAATGTTAAAGCCGTTAATAGACCTTGCCGAACAACTCAGCGAATTGAAAAAACGTACAGGGATGGCCAAACCGACAATTATTACTTAAATGGGGTAACACACTACCGGCATCAAAACTCAAAACAGGCAGTGTCACGACTAACCACCACTGACCACAACCGCGAAAGCGCTGGTCTGACCTACGTCTATCCTGTTATTTCAAGGCGTTCGGGTGGTTTGTCCATTGGCATCAATCTGAATCCGAACAACGCCTGTAATTGGCAGTGTATCTACTGTCAGGTTCCTGACCTGCAACGCGGCAACGCTCCGAAAATTGATCTGGGCAAACTGGAAAATGAATTACTTCTCTTCTTGGAGGATGTTCTCCACGGAGATTTCTATGATCGTTTTGATGTTGCAACCGAACATCGTTTAATTCGGGATATTGCCTTTTCCGGAAACGGGGAGCCAACCAGTGCAAAGGAATTTCCCGACGTGATTGCTTTGATAGGTCGAGTCATCAAGAAAACAACTGTTTCAGATCAATGTAAGAAAGTGCTAATCACAAATGGCAGTTTAGTTGGACATCAAAGCGTTCAAGAAGGTCTCAAGCAATTGAACGGCATCGGCGGAGAGGTATGGTTTAAGATTGATCGGGCAACAGAAGGAGGATTGAAAGCAATCAATCATGCCGCTATTTCTGTTCCTCGTATGACCGAAAATCTAATCACGGCATCAAGTCTTTGTTGTACCTGGGTACAAAGCTGTTTTTTCGCTATTGATGGCAAGCCACCCGATGAAAATGAACTACAAGCCTATATTGACTTGCTTAAAAAAATGCGTGGTCAAAATATACCACTGCAAGGCGTGCTTCTCTATGGATTGGCAAGGCCCTCTCTACAGCCGGAAGCTGATCGGCTGAGTCCATTGGATCCAGTATGGATAGAAAAACTGGCCGACAAGGTCAAGTTCCTGGGATATCAGGTTAAGATCAATTGTTAAGGAACATGCACGAAATAATTTCGACAACTTCTGAATATCTGATATCTAGAAATAGGCATTGACGCCGTTGTAGGAGGGGCTTTAGCCGCGATCTTGGCCGAGATCGCGGCTAAAGCCCTTCCTACGAAGGTATCAAAACAAATTCCGTGAGATCAGGAGTTCTGAGTATAGTGTGGGTGCACAGTCGAATTTCTTAAATCACATGTTGTTAATGCTTAAAACCCCTTCAAGTTCTTCGTGTCCTTCATGGTGAAAAAACGAAATTAACTGGAATCAGCACCCTTATTGATAAACGCCACTGGTTAATGCCAACCAATTGGCCTATACCCTTTCTCCCTCAAACATTCTTCAACATACCGACGCATCACAGGATCAACTTCGTTGGACTGAAATAACCATCGCATAAATCCACCGCTACCACCGCTCGCTGCACCGATTGCTGCTCCACGTCCAGGACGGCCTGTAATAGCTCCGGTTGCTGCACCAATAGCAGCACCGGCAAAAGCACCACCCGCTGTTTGGGTGGCCAGCTTTTTACCTTCACCGGATTCAAGCCGGGCATCCTCCGCCAAGCGTAAACACTCATCAATATCACCCTGGTAAACCGTTTTTCCGGCTTTCTTAAGCTGCACATTGGGATAAAGTACCGGTCGCTTAGTAGAACAGGAGGCCAAAAAAGCCACCAATAGTACTACTACTGCCCATTTTAAAAATCCATATTTTTTCATAATAAGCTGATATCGTATTGGATCAATTTTTCCTGAATAATTGTTAATCTAATTATTAAATCGTATTGCTTTTTTCTATGTAATTGTTACAAAACAGTTAAAACTTTTCCACAAAAACTGTGGATAACTCTGTGGATTACTTGGTGGAAATATCCCCAACCTCCTAGAGAATAGCGATCCTTCTCAAACTGCTTAAAAAATGAACAGCAAGATTATTTATTATATAACAATTACTTATATATTTACTCGATAATTCAAAGAGTTTTCCCTGAACAGATTGACATTCTCTCAATGGTCTGTGCACAAAAAACTGGTAACTCATTGATTCTTTTTTTAGGCAATTTGATTGTATCGGCAAGATTTTGGATTACTTTAACGTATCCGGAAAAAAGCGTTGTAGGATATCGTCAAGAAAAAGCCATCCCTTGTCGGTACATTGAATCCTATTCGATGTCTTTGTCAGTAAACCTTCGACAATTAAATCAGATAAAACGGGTTCCAGTACACTCAGACTCAGGCCGGTGTGAGCCAAAAAAAGGTTAATGTTAAATCCCGTTTTTAACCTCAGCCCATTCATCAGGAATTCCAGTGGTAGTTCATCGCGATTAATAGTGCGTTCACCATTCACTACCGAAGAAGTATGGGCAGTATCCAGATAAAGTTTCGGATGGCGTTGTTTCCATATACGCCTGACAGTATGTTCTTCAATATCGGTAATTTTGGCGTGAGCGCCCGCACCGATACCCAGATAATCGCCAAACTGCCAGTAATTCAGGTTGTGTCTACACTGAGATGCACCTTTCGCAAAGGCAGAAATTTCGTAACAATGAAACGCCTCACTCACCAATAGACTGTGACAGTGCGTCTGACTTCGCCATATCACATCATCTTTTGGTAATTCTGGAGGAGCGAGAAAAAAACGAGTATTCGGCTCCAAAGTCAGCTGATAATGAGAAATGTGCGTAACTCCCAAGTCTAGTGCCATCTCAATATCCCGAACCGCCTCGTTAAGGGTCTGATCCGGCAGCCCAAACATCAGATCTACGTTGATTTTATCGAATCCAGCGTGTTGGGCAGTTTCAACCGCTTCTATGGCATCCTTATGATCATGAATTCTGCCAAGCTTTTCTAGATGTTTATCATTAAAGCTTTGAACTCCGATTGAAAGCCGGTTAATGCCTGCAGCTCGATAGCCAAAAAAGTTCTTTTTATCGACTGTGCCTGGGTTTGCTTCCAAAGTAATTTCCGCATCATCGGCAACCGCAACGCGATTTTTGATTCCTTGCAGTAGAGTTTCAATGGCATCCCCCGAAACGAGACTTGGCGTTCCTCCCCCGATAAAAAGTGTTTCTATAGTACGACCTTCCACCAAGGCCAGATCCTGCTCCAGGTCAGCAAGCAAGGCATTGATATATTGCTGTTCCGGCAAAGAGTCATTGATGGCGTGGGAATTAAAGTCGCAATAGGGACACTTTTGGACACACCACGGAATATGGATATATAAGCTGAGAGGGGGGGATTGGAGTCTCGTCATAAATTATGCAAGTATTCTACTCACTGATTCTACGATGGTCACATCGACAAGCTGTGAAGATCAATAATATCAGAAAAGACCCTCACAACCCGATTGGTAGTTAATTTATACCTCTCACGTTCAAGAATACCCATTTTCAGCACGCATCTTTTTAGTGAAGGGCGTTGTTGTAGAAGCTTGATATAGATGACTCTATGCCTAGGAGTCTGTCCGAGAATAGAGAACCTACTGCGGGAAAGTCCATTTTGGCCAGATTTCCCTCGCTGCGGCTTCTATTCTCGGACAGGCTCCTAGCACTCCAACCAGATTATATTGACGGATATACCAAGCCGATAAACAGTCATCTGCGGCGTTGCACTCGCTTGAATTAGCCCTGCTAGTCCAGCGCTCGCGCGCCTTACAGCTGACTACTTCTCGACTTACTCTATCTGCCAACATAACCTGGTCGAAGTACTAGCACTCCGCAAAAGTACTGGTTGAGGTAATAGATTTGGCAATAGTTGTAATTGATGACCGTATTTGCTCACTAAATTGGGACGTTCACTTGGAAAGCACCCAAACTTCATCAGTAACAATGGCAATGCCTCTACCCACTTCACCTGCTTCAATAGCATAATTCATGGCAAGTAAATCGGTATGCGAGGCACAGACTCACGGATCCAGGCTAAATTAAACTAAGTTACGCATTCGTTGTCCAAGTTCTAGCGTATAACTTAAAATAGCAATAAAACCAGGAAATTCTACTATGGTAACTCAATCGAATATCGATACCGTTCAAAAAATGTATATTGCCTATTATGGGCGACCGGGCGATCAAGCTGGATTAGATTATTGGGCAAACCAGGCAGAACAAGATGGTGGGTTTGATCGCACCCTGCTTGCATTCGCCAATTCTGATGAGTTTCAACGCGGTGTTGGCGATCTCTCCAATGAAGACCTTATCCACAGGATTTATCAAAATTCTTTTGGACGAGATGCTGGATCAGAAGGCCTGGCCTTTTATCTCGGAGCTATAGAATCAGATCGACTACAGCTAGCTAATGTCGCGCTCGAAGTCGTTAACGGTGCGAAGGAAGGAACCGTTGATTTTGACGTCGTTACGAATCGACTTCTTGTGGCGAATAAGGCCGTTGAAGCGGGTTATGAAAACCAAACTATACTGGATTTTGTTACTGCTGATCCGATAACAAAAGACGCTGCAATAGCCCTCATTTCTCAAGCTGCACAAGAGCAGATTTTTAGAGAAAACCAGGATGGGGACCACATTCATATTGGTTCCGAAATTGTTGATACGGGAAGTATTTCCAGATACTCCAATTCTAATCTATTCGAGAGCTACGAACCGGTAGTGTACGAGGTGTATGATGACTACTACACAGAGAATATCGATACATCCAATGATTCTAGTCCTTGGTTTTATGATGATTATGATGACTCTGCAACAAACGAATCGAGTACAGGGCTGGATTTTGGTTTCAGCGATGTGGATGTTGACATCGATTTTGGTTTTGGTTCGGATGGAGATGATATAGGAGTTGCAGGGCAATCAGACAACGATAGTCTATGGTCGTCATGGTTTGGTTGATTTGCTCATTGCAGGGTATACTCATACAATGTTAAATAGAAAGAAAATCATGTTTTTCCTTGCTCTATTATCCTTGTTACAGGTGAGTTGCTCCAGCCATTCTACGCAACAGGGCGACAAAGCCACCCCAAGAAACTTACAGCTAGACTTTTTCGTAAAACAGGCTCCCAGCAAAGTTTGTGGAAATGAAAAGTATTTAGGATGTCTCGGAGTTTCTTATGATCATTGTGCGAAAGAAGTCTCTATTTATGCAGCCGAATGTAAAAACCAAATGATACCCAATATGCCAGATTTAATTACATCATCGGACGAAACGAAGACTTATGGTAGGCAGTTTGGTGACTGCATTGTTATGCGACAGATAACATATGGAGATTACATAGCTGACGATCTGCAAGCTTGCTTGAAAAGATAGCACTATATACCTCTCGCCCATTCGACACAATTCTCTGATCAGTGCCCACCATTCACTGCTGGCACTTGCTTGCTTGACTCGGTTCCTCTACGGGTATACTCGATATACAACTGTGCTGCGAATTCTGGATTACTTTCAAAAGCGTGTGCAACGCGCTGTCCAGTTCCCAACAGGCTCAACGATAATGCATTCCCACTCGACCATCCGGGACGGTTGACGATCTCTTGAATAATCGACGTAATATCGGTAGTCCGCTGATTAATACCCCCTTCGTTGATCAGTTGCCACGGCACCGGAGACCATGAGACAAACGCATTTGTTTTCGGCCTCGCAGAAATGTTCGCAACTTCCGAGGTAAACGGCGAAGCATTATCCACATTCTCTCCCACTATCAATAATGTCGTTGCCCGTGAGCGTATTTCATCCGTTCTAAATTGAATATAGGCGGTTTGGATCGTTATGCCTTGTGGAATAGTGACTCCCCTGAAGCGAAGACCGACAGTTTGATCTCCACCTTGAGCTCTGACCATTTCCAGATCGCTACTGGTAAGATCCGTATTTCCACCCGTCGGCCTTTCTTCGGCATCATCTGAACCCGAAGCAATTCTAATCGAGACTGTCGATGCTTGAGATTGAGTTTTAGCTGCTTGAGACTTTGTTTTATTTTTATTCTTATTTTTATTTTTATTTTTATTTTTATTTTGAACTTTGGTATTAGTTTTAGATTCAGATTTTGTTGTAGATTTAGATTTTGTTTTTGTTTGAGAGACATCAATGGCGATATCGTCGCTCACCGGTGAAGCACCACCATCATCTGCGGTTAGGCGCAAGATGTAGTCGCCGTCCTGCGAAAAACTGGCTGTCGTATCAATGCTGGTGGAATCTGTGAAGGTTACCGTTCCCGGCCCACTCACCCTACTCCACCTCGTCGTTAAATGTCCTGAAGGATTAGGTAGACCATCATCTGTCACCATACCGTTGAGTGCCACCTTATTCGGCAGTACGGCCATTTGGTCGGTACCCGCATTGACTACCGGCGGTAAATTGCCCTGCACACTACCTGCACCGGTATACTTTAAATATAACAGCGCTGCAGACCCCGGATTACTTTCAAAAGCGCGTGCTACCCGTTTACCAGTCCCTGACAGGATTAATGACAAAGCATTCCCGCTTGACCAACCAGGCCTGCTAACAATCTCTTGAATGATCGATGTGATATCGGTAGAACGTTGACCTATACCTTCTTCATTGATTTTTTCCCACGGCGCTGGAGACCATGAGACCGACGCATTCGTTTTTAGCCTCGAGGAGATGTTCGCAACCTTGGTGGTAAATGGCGAAGCATCATCCGTATTCTCTCCTACTATCATTAGTCTTGTTGTCCGTGAGCTTTTTTCATCCGTCCTAAATTGAATATAGGCCGTTTGAATCGTTGCGCCCTGCGGTATAGCTAATCCACTAAAGCGAAGCCCGATGGTTTGATTGCCGTCTTGATCTCTGACCATATTCAGATCGCTACTGGAGAGATCCGTGTTCCCCCCTGTAGGCCGTTCTTC